>JBEEGD010000001.1:0-42975 GCA_041166685.1 Acidimicrobiaceae bacterium
AGGCCGAGTTCACGATGACGGTCAGCTACGACGACTTCGCCAAGACGAGCAAGGGTGAGCTCGACGCCAACGCCGCCTTCATGCAAGGCCGTCTGAAGGTCACCGGCAACATGGGCAAGTTGATGACGCTCATGCCGTTGACGCAGAGCCCCGAGTACAAGACGATCGCCGAGAAGGTGAACGCCGAAACGGAGTACTAAGCCTCGGGCGCAACCTCGATGCGGGCCGTGTGCGAGGCATCGGCACGATCGTGCAGCTCGACGGTTCCGGCCTCGGTCAGGAACACCGTCGTCGACTCGCCCGGCCGCAACGTGCCCGTCTCGATCTTGTCACTCGTGAGGCCATGGTCCTTGGTGCCGCGGTTCGTCACCGAGATTGCGTCACCGACCTTCGCGTTCATCACCGCAGGCGTGATCGCGCCGTCATCAACCACGATCGTGGCCTTGATGTCGAAGTTGAGACTTGCACCGTCGTTGGGCCCGGGCTTCGCCGGTCCACTGGCGCAGCCAACCAACAACGCAACGAGAACGACCGTCCAATGCCGGGTCACGCGGCCGCGGCCCGCTGCACATCCCTGATTTGGCGGTACCCGATCAACGTCACGCCGCTGCGTTCGATCAGCGTGCGCAAGCTTCCGTCGCGTACAACGAAGTCATGGTCGTCGACTCGTGCGGACCAGTCAGGCGCCACCGCGCGCAACTCGTCCGTGTCGACCGCAGGACGCACATACACCTCGGTGACGCCCGGTCGCAGGTCGAAGAGCGCCTTGTTGATGAATCGACGGCTGCCCACGCCGGGGATCGTTACGAAGTGGTCGGGAAAGAGCACACCTTCCTCGGCCGCGAGGCGACGGAACGGGAAGCCGATCGATCGCTCGGACGACGCGCCCGAGAGGCGCAGCGGCAACCCGAAGTCGATCGCGAGCTCGAGGTAGATGTCGAAGAACTCAGGGCGCAGTTGCAGCGTGCCCATGTGGGAGTCGAGGTGGCTCACGTCGAAGCCCCACAAGATGGCCCGCTCGACTTGGGCCCGCAGCTCGCGCCGCACCTCGTCGAGGTCGGCGTGGTCCCACACGTCTTGAACGGTCCGGGGAAAGCCGCCGTCGCCGTCGAGCAACGAAGGGGCGTGTGTGATCGGGCCCCACCGGTACAGGTCGTACTCGGCATTGAGCGTGAGATGCACGCCGATGTCCTCGCCCATGTAGCGCGACGCGGCTTCGCGGGCCCACGGCGCGGGCACCATGAGCGTGGCGCTCGTGGCCAGCCCGGTCCGCAGCGCCTCGTAGCAGCCGACATTGGCGGCATAGCTCGACCCGAGGTCGTCGCAGTTGATGATGAGCAACCGGTCGCCCGCCTGGTGACCCAGGCGCTCCGCAAGCGTCGTCACGGTTGAGCACGCTATCCGCCGCTCGGCGCATGGTTGCCTCCGCACACCTGCCACAACCCTCGTCTGGCCGCTTGAGCCGCGGTGGCCGCAGCCTCGAGCTCACCGCGGTGCGCAAAGTTGGGCTTGATGGACAACGTCCCGGCGTACCCCTCGGACACCATCGTCAGGTCGATGAAGAGCCCGTCGCTGTCGCGGTACACGTAGGCGAGCAGCCGGCCGAAGCGGTCTCGCGCCTCGACATCGCGCACGAGCCGGATGGCGGTGCCAGCCGGCAGCAGCGCCGCCATTCGATCAGATGCCTCAGGCCCGTAACACTCCACCGGCGTGTCGGGCTTGTGCGTCTCGGGGGTGTCGATGCCGAGCAACCGGATGTTCTCGTCGCGCCCGCCGATGCGCACGACGATGGTGTCGCCGTCGATGACACGCACGACGGTGGCGCGCCCGTCGGTGCTCGTCGCTTGCGGCTGCGCGCAGCCGCTCGCCAACAACACGATGCACGCGACTGCGATCGAACGAACCATGAGCGTCCTCTTCTCGACTCGATGAGGAGGACGACCGTTCACCGCCGGTCGACGAGCGTGCCTCGAGATCTTAGGAGCTGGGTGTGACGCTCAATCGGCAGTCGGATTGCGAACGTCGGTGTCATAGCCGGTCCCGACCAGCGGCCCTGGACGATCCTCTTCGCATCGGTGCACCGCCCGGACTCCGACGGAGTCACCGACCACTAGACGGACAGAGCGTGCTCCTCGAGCGGGTTCCTGCCATCGAGGCTGCCATGGACGCCGTAGGGGCGGAACCGGATGAACGCTGACTCGTGGTGGAAGTCCTTCTTCGCTTGTGCAGTGATCACGTCGCTGTGACGGGTATCGGCGTGGCCGTACGCGTACGTCGAGAGCGATCGAGTGTCTTCCCACAATGAACACGTGGCGAGGAACGGCGGACGAGCGAGGGCCGTCGCCCAGATCAACCCGGGCGCCGTGGCCACTTTCGCCTCCGCCTTCCCGCTCGCCCGGAGGAAGCGCACCGTTTGCGTGAGGCGCAACCGCGCCAACGTGAGCACGACAGCCGGCCCGCGGTACTCGACGGAGCGCTCGCTGGGTACATCGGCGGGCAGGCCCGGCCACGCGCCGAACGCCCGCAAGGGTTCCAGTCGCACGACGAAGCCATCGGCGAGCTTCTTCGCTAGCGGATGCTGCGCCTGGAAACGGTCGAGCGCCGCGTCGTCGTCCCAGAGCGACACCAGACCGACCCGCCCCAGCATCGGTGGTTTGCGGTGTTTGCTGAACGGCGCGGCGATGCCGACGCTCGCCGTCCGCAGGCCCTCGATCGAGCCCGGCTTCGGCACCTTGCGCACGGCGGCGAGCGCAGAACGAATTCCGATGTCAGCGATATGGACGGACGCGATCACTGCCGGTCATGTTGTCGCAGTCGCCGAGACACCTCCAAGCTGCCGCTTCAGCACGGAGACCGCGAACTTCGGCGCTCGCGCGGGGAATATGTACGCAATGGCATCAAAATTCGAGCAGTCGGCGGAGCCGTTCGTCGGGAAAGTCGCGCAGATCACTCGCGGCGGCGTCGGGGCGATCGTGTCGTCTCCACCTGGACCGCCGAAACGGATCGACGGCTACACGGTCGGGGTGATCCCCAACCTCGAAGGGCCTGCCCCACATCGGGGGGAGGTCCATCCAGACGGCGACGAACTCCTTTACCTCGTGAGCGGAGCGATCGAGGTGGTCCTCGACGACGGCGACCAACACTCGATCGGCGCCGAGACCACCGTTGTACTCCGCAAGGGCGATGCGTTCGTCGTCCCGCGCGGCGTCTGGCACCAAGTCCGAGTGATCGAGCCGGCGTACTTCGTGCACGTCACGCCGGGCCCGAACGGCAGCGCCAGACCCCTGTAGTCCGACGAGCGACGCACGGCGAACGCGGGGGCGCGCGAACAGCACCTTCCGTCGTGCGACTCGACGGTCCGGTCGAGCACGACCGCAACGGTCACTCTGGGCCGGATCGTTTCGCCCGCGTCAGTCTGAGCATGGACCCGTTTGTGCACGCGTGTGCCCTCTGCAACGTTCGGCCGCTTCGAGCGCCAGGGTCAGGCCCGTTGTAGTCATCAAAGATGACGCGTCGGGGTCATGGTGTGTACTTACTGGGTGACCGAAAGTGGTGTCACGCCCACGTAGTGTGTGCCTCGAGTTGATCGGTGTTCGATGAGTGTCGCTGTCCAGCTGTTGAAGTACGCCAGCATCGCGACGTTCGGCGCGCTCACGATCGCCTGCCTTCGGCAGTGGCGACGTCAGGGCGACACGAGCATCCGGTGGGCGACCGCCGCGTTCGGATCGCTCGCCGCGATCAGCCTGATCGGGCTCGCGCTGCAGGAGCCGGCGACGAGAGGATTCTTCCTCTGGTTCATCAAGGCGCTCCTCGTGGTCCTGCTTCTGTTCCCGTATTTTCTGTACCGCTTCGCCACCGCCTTCGAGCGACCCACGTGGCGTGTCAGCCTGCCCGCTCGGGTCTCGACGGGCGTCGTTGTCGTTTGGAGCGTGGCGGTTCCGTACTTCCCGCTGCCCGGCGCGCCGGAACCGCTGTGGTGGTCGCTGTACCGCGTTGCGATCCTTTGTCAATGGACGATCCTGTTCGCCATCGTCGCCGCGCGACTGTGGGGCGCCGGCCGTCACGAGGTGGGCGTTGCGCGCCGTCGTATGCGGACCCTCGCGTTGGCGGCCACCGGCATGAACGCGGCCATTCTGCTGTCTGGCGTTGCCCAGGCGCCGCAGTCCGAGAGCATGGTCCTCGTCACCCAGTCGCTGTTCGTCGCGTCATCGGCCCTGTTCTTCGTAGGTCTCGCCCCGCCGGGATGGCTGCTCCGGCTCTGGCGTCGCCCAGAGGAGTTGGCCATGCAGGCAGCCATGACCGCGCTGTTCCGCGCGGAGACGCAGAGGGAGCTGGCCGCGGTGCTTCTGCCGCGGGTCATCGGGATGGTCGGCGCTCGCGGCTCCGCGCTGGTGACGCGATCCGGCGAGCTCCTCGGGTGCCATGGATCCACCGATGCTGACGACACGATCGTGCGGCTTGCGAACGCACCGACCGGTACGACGCTTCCCGGCGTACATCGAGTCGAGATGCGCACCGGCACATTGTTGATTTGGACCAGCCCGTATGCGCCGTTCTTCGGGCGTGACGAATTCGCGATGACCGAAAGCCTCGGGGTGTTTGCCGACATCGTCATGGAGCGCTGCGTGCTCGCCGAGCAGCGCGCACAGGCCGAAGAAGCACTCGTGTACCAGGCCCTCCACGACGCCCTCACCGGGTTGCCCAATCGGATCCTCTTCATGGATCGCCTGACCCACGCGCAGACGAGCCTCGAACGCCGCGGCGGAGCCCTGAGCGTGCTGTTCCTCGATCTCGACCGATTCAAGCTCGTCAACGACACGATCGACCATCTTGCGGGCGACGCCCTCCTGCAAGCGGTCGCTCAACGGCTCACCGACGCCCTCCGTACGGGCGACACGGTGGCCCGGTTCGGAGGCGACGAGTTCGTGATTCTCGCCGAGGTCAGCGGGGAGCGTGAAGCGCTCGAGCTCGGCAGCCGGTTGATCGAGGCGCTCAGCACGCCCTTCTTGGTGGCCGAGCGGGAGCTGTCGGTCACCGCCAGCGTCGGCGTGGTCGTGACCCGGGATCATCAAGATCCTGTGCTTCTCGTCCGGGACGCTGACGTCGCGATGTACCGAGCGAAAGAAGCGGGTCGTGCCCGAGTCGAGCTGTTCGACGAGCGCGTGCGCCTCGCCAGCGTCGACCGGCTGGGCATGGAGCGCGAACTCGGGCGGGCCATAGAAGAGAGATCTCTCGCTCTCCACTACCAGCCGATGGTCAGACTCGGCGACGGGGTGGTCGTGGGCGTCGAGGCCCTGCTCCGGTGGCATCACCCGAGACTCGGCATGGTCTTGCCTGGTGAGTTCATCCCGCTGGCGGAGGAGTCAGATCTCATCGTCGACGTCGGCACCTTTGCGCTGGAGGAGGCGTGCCGCCAGGCACGAGCGTGGCGCGAGACGATTCCGGGCCTGGACGAACTCGTCGTGTGGGTGAACGTGTCCGGCGCCCAGTTCAATCGGGCGGATGTGCCCGCGGCTGTCGCACGCGCGCTCGAAGCGAACGGGCTATCGCCCAGCGCGCTCGGGTTGGAGATCACCGAGTCGGTGTTCGTCAAGCAGACCGACACCCTGCGCTGTGCGCTGACGAAACTTCGTGCCCTGGGCGTTGGCATCGCCATCGACGACTTCGGGACGGGGTTCTCGTCCTTGGGTCGCCTCAAGGACCTCCCCGCAGATGTGATCAAGATCGACGGCTGCTTCGTGCGCGGCCTCGGACAGACCGCGCAGGACTCGGCGATCGTCGCTGCCTGCGTGGCGCTGGCGGACGCGCTCGACCTCACCGCGGTTGCCGAGTGCATCGAAACGGAAGACCAGCTCGCCGCGCTGGTCGCGGAGCGGTGTCCGTACGGGCAGGGCTACTACTTCAGCGCTCCGCTTCCCGCCGACGCGGCCACGGACTACCTGCGCCAGCACAACACAGCGACCGAATCGACGGCAGTCGGCGCCCGGGCTCGGTCCCGGCGCAGCACGCCGGTCGCGCTCATCTGCGACGACGAGTCGTCGGCCCGATTCCTGTACCGCTCGGCGCTCGAGTCGGCCGGCGCCGAGGTGCAGACGGTGGGAGACGCCGCCGCATGCATCGAATGGGCGATCGAACACCGACCCGACCTGGCTCTCGTCGACCTCTGCATGCCCGGTCACGACGGGCTATGGACCATCACGGAGCTACGCCGGCGGTGCCCGGACACCCGCGTCGTGCTCATGAGTGCTGATCCGGACCTGGAACGATTTCGGCTGGGACTCGAGTCCGGCGCCGACGAATGCCTCGCCAAGGACGACGTCATCACGCGGCTCGACGACCTTCTGCTTCGCATCGCGTAGGCGCGCCATCGCGACGTCCGCAACGTCGCTGGCGTATTGACTGCGCGTTCGCGAAACAGGTGGATCGAGATGCCGCGCTGCGCCTCGTTGGTGGGAGGGCGGGCGGCAATAGTGTCTCGGGTAGGCATGGACGGGGACGCGTACCAGCAGCTACAGGCGAAGCTTGTCGCGCTCTGGCCGACGATTCGATCGCTCAGCGACGAGGAGCAGACCATCGTCGTCGTGCCCTCCATCTCGATGGTCGACCTCGCCGAGGACCTCGTTCCGCTCCTTCCGGCGTACGAGGAGCGGTACCTGTTTCTCCTGCTCTTGCTCCGACAGCGACGCGCCAATGTCGTGTACGTCACCAGCCAGCCGGTCCTCCCTCGGCTGGTCGACTACTACCTCAGCCTCATTCCGGACGTCGACCTCGCCGACGCCCGTCGGCGCTTGTCGATGGTCTCGGTTGGGGACCCGACGTTCCGGCCGCTGAGCGCCAAGCTGCTCGATCGACCGGAGATCCTGGAGCGACTGCGCGGGCTCGTGGTCGACGTCGACCGGGCGCACCTCGTGCCGTTCACAACCAGCTCACTCGAGGCCGCCCTCGCCGTGGAGCTCGGCATCCCGATGTATGGCGCTGATCCATCGTTGCTCGACTTCGGTTCCAAGAGCGGGAGTCGTCGCGTGTTCGACGCCGTTGGCGTGCAGCATCCGCGCGGCTTCGAGAACCTGAGGAGCTTGGAGGAGGTGGCGGGTGCGCTCGCCGATCTTCCCGCCGCCGAGGCAGTCATCAAGCTGAACCACGGCATCGGTGGACTCGGAAATGCCATCGTGCACGGTGCCGACGAACGACATGTCGCGGCGCTCGTCGACCTGCTCCGCACGCAAGGCGTCGACCCTGCCCTCGTCGAGAAGGAGGGGGCGATCGTCGAAGAGCGGATCGTCGGCGACGAACTACGGAGCCCGAGCGCGCAGCTGCGCGTGACCCCCGAGGGCGACGTCGAACTGCTCTCGACCCACGATCAGTTGCTCGACCACGAACGAGCGCAGGACTACATCGGCTGCCGCTTCCCCGCTGATCCCGCGTACGTCGATGCGATCACGGATGCCAGTCGTCGTGTCGGGCGACACCTGGCGGATGCCGGCGTGCTCGGCCGGTTCGCCATCGATTTCGTCGCAGTGCGACGGGCGACGCGCGAGTGGGACACGTACGCCATCGAGATCAACCTACGCAAGGGCGGCACCACCCATCCGTTCCTCACCATGCAGCTGCTGACCGACGGCAGCTACGACGCCGGGACCGGAACGTTCACCACATCCGCGGGGGCGGCACGGTGCTACATCGCGGTCGACCATCTGCACGAGCCGGGATTCGAGCGGCTTGTTGCCGACGACGTTCTGGACCTCGCCGCGCGTGACGCCGCGCTGCAGTGGGACCACGCGCGGCAGGTTGGTGTGGTGTTCCACATGCTGAGCGCGCTCCCGGTCGCCGGTCGGGTCGGGCTCACTGCCATCGCGGAGACATCGGCGGCCGCTGACGCGCTGTACGAAGGGGTGCGCGATCGACTGCTCGCCGTGTGCGGCCCGTAGGTGCCGGACGTCTAGACGCGACGAAGGCCCTCGACGAACAAAGAGGGCCTTCGCGCGACAGGGAGATGCACCCTTACCTGTTCTGGTGTCGGCCGGACCGAGCCGTCAGAACAGACGCGTTCGCGCTAGGCGATCGCGATCAGTAGCGGGGTTCGACGAAATCGCCCTGCGGCATCCAGCACGTGCAGGAAGAGTCGTACACCATCGTGCGGATGGCGTCGGCTCCGTCGACCTTGCCCGGTCCGTAGGAGAAGCCGCCGTACAAGGGGTACGCGATGCGGCCGATCTGCTGCAGGCCGTCCACGTACTTGGCGCGTGTCAGTTCCGGACCCGAGGCCGTAGTCCCCCTCACCAGCAGGTCGATCAGCCCGCAGGCGGAGTCCATCGCGCTGTAGGCGTTGTCGGATCGCTGGGGATCGGTGCCCGTACCCCGGGCGTAGATCTCGCGGCAGGCCGCGTCGACCGCTGGCTCGGGGGCGCCGATCCGCCACTCGCCGGTCCTTGCAGTCGTGACAGCGACCGCTTGGAAGGACGCGGGCATGGCCATGACGGCGATGTCGTTGCTCATCGGGCCGAAGTCGGACGCGAAGTACAGAGGTTGGTACGCGCTCCTGTCGGCCTGCTGGACGAACTGCGTCCCGAGGATGAAGTCGGTGAGCACGAACACGGCGTCTACGTTCTTCGTCCGCATCTCCTGGACGGCGAGGGGGACTTCGGATGCGGCTCTCCCGTCGTCCATCGAGAAGTCGACCCGGTGGACCACCTCGTAGCCGAACTGCTGGAGGGTGGCGATCAACCCGTCTTTCACCGTCTGGACCGTGCCCGGAAAGTCTCGGACGAGGATCCCGATGCGCTTGCCCTTGAGCAGACCGCGCGCATCGAGCAGGTAGGCCAGGTTGGCCAGCGAGCGCAGTCCCGACGCGTTGATGGTGAACAGGTTGCCGCCCGACTGCTGGTACCAGGACGGCGGTGTGCCGAACGAACCGAGCGCGATGAGCGGTGTGTGATTCTGGTCGGTGAAGCACCGCGCGCCTTGCTCGTTGAGACCGCCGCCGCTGTCGATCGCCGCAAAGATTTCGTGGTCCTGCGTCGCACTGAGGCAAGCGGCCTGGGAAGACGCTTGGTTCGTCGGGTCGTAGCTCACGAACACCGGGACGATCTGGCGCCCGTACACGCCACCTTGGGCATTGATGTTGTCGATGAAGATCCGGATGTAGGCCTGCTGCTCCTCGACGTTGAAACCGGGAACCCCGAAACCCAGTTGGGACAGTGAGCCCAAGTCGGCGAGCAGAAACGCGATCGTGACGGTCGTGGGCGTCACGCCGTGGTCGCTGGCCGTGAGTCCGGCAACGCCCTCGGTCCCGCCGGCCAGCGCGGTCGAACCGGATGCAGTTCCGCCCGCCGCGGTCCCCGCCGCACCACCCGCTCCCGTCGGTGTCGCCTCGGCGCCCGCGGGGCCCGCGGGCCCCCCGCTTGACGATGCGCCCGACTGCGTCGCCTTGTTGGTGCCGGCGAGTGGGTTGGGCGCCGCGGTGGTGACGGAGTCGAGCGATGTCCCGAACACAAACGGGATGCTGAGTCCGGCGGCCAACATGGCGGTGACGACGCCGATGATCAGCGTGTACGTGCGGGATCGACTCCGGAACCCGAGGTCGGGCTGTCGAGGGAGTTTCATTGTCGGGCTCCATCATTCACGGCGACGGCGAGGACTGCCCAATGGGCAGGGTCCGCGCCAGCGCCTTCGTTGGCGACAAGGAGCTGGCCCAAGGTCAGCGCCAAAGCGGATGGCGTGTCGAGCGGGATCGGCCCCTCACCGGGCGGGCTGATCCGCCAGGACTCCGCTCCGCCCGGCGCGATCGCGACGATCGCGCCGGTGCTGCGGAGCACCACGTAGGCCGTACCACTACTACCGACGGCCAGCGGTCCCGGCTCGTCGCCGCGCGCAAACAACGCCGCGAGCGTGAGCGCGCCGGCGGTGCCGTCAGCGTTGACCGTCACCCGGTAAAGACCACCGGCGGCGGGCGCCGACGGGTCGAAGGTCGTGCCGACGGTGAACTCGACCGCGTCATCGCTCACCGCCAGCCCGTACGGTCCATCACCGGCCGCGAAGTACGGGGTCTGGTACCAGACCTCCGGAACCTGGTCGCCACGACGAAGCCGCCAGACGGTGTCTTGGGTGGGGTCGGTGACGAACAGGTCGCCGCGCGCGTCGTGCGCGGCGGCAACCGGGAACGGTTTGCGGTCGTCCGCACCCTGCTGACAGGGACTCGCTCCGAGTGAGACGAGACACGCGGGAAGGTCCGGGATCTCCGCCAAGAGCTGCTGCGCGCCAGAGATCATGTCGATGTCGAGGATGCGCGCTCCGTCCGGGTCGAGCACGGCGACATGACCCGTCACCGGATCAAGAGCCGCTCCGGTGAGTCCACGGACGTGTTCGCTCGGTTGGCCGGCGATGGTGTGGTCGACGGTTTGCTTCCCCTTGGCATCGAAGGCGAAGACGTGGGACGGGCCCTGGTCGCCGTGCGCGGTGCCGTTGTCGGTCGTGACGTAGACGGTTCCGTCGCGACCGACGGCCAGGCCGCCCGGCGCTCCCGGATGGTCGACGCGAGCGAACGTGGTGGTCGTGAGCAGAGGCGGCGCGGGTGCCGGAGCGCCGGAGATGCCTGGAGGCAGTCCCGGCGCCGTAGCCCCCCCTGGGGCGGGCGCGGCGACCGGCCGCGACGGCCGGGCGGCGACCCCGGGAGAAGGAGGAAGCGCCGCGCTCGTGGTCGTAGGAGTGACACCGGTCGTCTGCGTGCCGCGCGGGTTGAGCGGGTTGACGCCGACGCGGGCCGGCACGGTTCTGGTGCGCAGCACGGCCGGGACCCCCGCCGCGGTCAGCAGCACCGCGAGCGTGAGCGCGATGGCCGTCGTGTACGCCTGGCCTTCGGTGAGGTTGAGCCGGCGGATCATGACGTCGACCGAGTGGGACGTCGACGCGGCGGGCGTTTGGGTTCTCCGTTGCCGCCGGCGACGCCGCTGCGGTCGATGGCCCGTTGGTCGGTGCCGAGGTAGGCGGCGATCACCGCCGGATCGCGTCGGACCTGCTCTGGCAGACCTTCGGCGATGCACTTGCCGGCGGCCAGGCAGTACACGCGGTCCGAGATGCTCATGACGAGCGGAATGTCGTGCTCGATGAGAACGATGGTCGCGCCGAGCTCGTCTTGAATTCGTTTGATGAGCGGTCCGAATGCTTCGGTCTCTCGCTGGGCGACGCCCGCAGTCGGCTCGTCGAGGAGGAGCAACGACGAGCTCTGCGCGAGGAGGCAGGCCATCTCGACGATGCGGCGGGTGCCGGTCGACAGCGTGCCGACGAACGCGTCGGCGTACCGGCCCAGTCCGAGAAAGTCGATGCAGTCGGCCGCGTCGCTCGCTTTGCGGAGTTCGGCGCGCCGAGATGGCGGCAGGCTCAACAACGAGGGGACCAGCTCGCTGCGCTCGTGCGTCTCGAGCGCGATCTTCACGGTCTCGCGCACCGTGAGGTCGCTGAACAGCCGGGCGTCCTGGAAGACACGACCAAGGCCGTGACGCGCTCGCTCGTGCGCGGGCAGGTCAGTTACGTCTGCGCCGGAGACGATGATGCGGCCGGCATCGGCAGCCACGAAGCCGCTGATGACGTTCAAGAGCGTCGACTTGCCAGCACCGTTGGAACCGATGAGCCCGACCACCTCGCCGCGGTCGGCGGTGATGCTCACCGCATCGAGCGCGCTGCGACCACCGAAGCGGACGGTGACATCGATCGCCACCAGGGCGGGGACGGTGGGATCCTCCGCTGTCGTCACGGGCCGCGCTGGCAGTTGCCGGACGGCCACCCCTGCGGCCTCGACGGGAGGTGCGGTGGGGGGGAGGCGCCGGGCGGCGAACCCGAGCAGTGCATCGCGGGCGCGATGAACGACCTCGATGAGGCCGCCCGGGAGATACAGCAGCAGGATCAGCAGACCGATCCCACTGCTGAGCAACGCAACCGTCTGCGAGTCGCCCCAGAGCGCCGGCAGGCCGACCACGTACACGGCACCGAGGATGGCGCCGGGCACCGACCCCAGGCCACCGATCACGACCATCGCGACGACCTGCAGCGAGATCTGGGGCCCGAATGTCGTGGTGCCGACCTGGATGTCGAGCCCCGCCAGCAGGGCCCCGGCGAGCGCGGCGAAGCCGCCGCCGAGGGCAAACGCGGTGAGCTTGGCGACCGTCGGCGACACGGAGAAGGCAGACGAGCTGGCCTCGTTGTCGCGAACGGCGATCAACGAGCGCCCGATGCCAGTGCCGCGAAGATGCCCGACCATCGCAGCGCACACCAGCAGCACCGCGAGGCACAAGTAGTAGTACGTGCGCTCCGGGCTCAAGTCCATCAGGCCGAACAACTTGTCGCGCGGCATGATCAGGACACCCTGGCCGCCGGTGAGGACGTCGAGATTGAAGGCCCAGTTCGACGCCGCGACCGCAAAGCCGAGCGTGGTGACCGCGAGGAACACGCCCTGTACTCGCAGGGCCGGGAAGCCCACGGCGACGGCGACGAACACTCCGGCGACGGTGGCGTAGGCCACGGCCACGGGAAAGCTCATCCCTCGGTTGACGAGGGCGGTCGCGGTGATGGCGCCGAGACCAACGAAGGCGAACTGGCCGAGGCTCAGCTGACCGGCCCAGCCCGACAGGATCGTCACCGACAGGCCCACGATGGCGAAGATCAACACCCGGGACAACAAGTAGGTGCGGCTCGCACTCGTGACCACGAGCGGAAGCGCGACCGCGAACGCCACCGCAACCGCGGCGGTGAGCGGTCCGATCCGCCGCACCCACCACACCCCGCGGAGTCGTTCCGGAATCGCGGCGATCCGCGGTGTCAGCGACCAGCCACCCTCCTCGTGCGCCGCCCGGTTGGCGCGCACGAAGACCAACACGAGCACGAGGACGAAGAAGACAGCGTCAACCACTCCGGGAGTGCGGACATTGACGAACAGGATCGCCTCCACCACTCCGATGACGACGCCGCCCACCAACGCCCACGACACGGAGGTCAGCCCCCCGAACAGCCCAGCGGCCAGGGCGCGCAGGAGGAGGCTCGGTCCGAGCGCCTGCGAAGGCACGCCGACGATGGTGCCGCGCATCGGGTTGATGAGTACCGCGGTCATGGTCGACAACACACCCGCGATGACCCACACGAGCGTGGACACTCGCTTGGTCGAGATGCCGGACAGCTCGGCGCGGTCCGGGTTCACTGCCGCGGCCCTGATGGCGATTCCGTACGGCGTGCGGTTCAAGAACAGCAGGAGGGCCACGATGCTCGCGGGGACGAACGCGATGATCATGAAGTGCTGGCTCGAGAGCACCAGCGAGCCCACGGTCAAGGTGCGATCGATCGGTGACGGGTAACGCCCGGGAGTGTCGATCGCGGGCAGCAGCAGCTGCGCGACGAGCGCAAGCTGCGACACGCCGATGGTCGCGACCATCAGCACTACGCGCGGCGCCTTGAACAGACGGCGCACGATCCCGAGCTCGATCGCCGCACCCACCAGCCCGCCGAGTGCGAGCACGAGGGGGAGTGCGAGGAAGAAGTTCCAGTGCTCGTCGAGGACCAGCTTGGCGAGAACGGCAGCGCCGAATGCTCCGATCTCGCCGTGGGCGAAGTTGATGACGCGGGTCGCGCGGTAGACGAGCACGAGTCCGGCGGCGAGGACGGCGTACGTGAGACCGGTGAGCACTCCGATGATGACGATCTCCTGGCTGATGTCCCAGCTTCCGATCGAGATCGCGATCACCGAGGAAGTGGTCATCAACCGCCCTCGCCGCCGAGGAACACGGCGCGCACCAAGTCGTCGCGTTCGAGGAGGTCGGCCGCGGGCCCCTCGAAGCGCACTTCGCCCTTCTCCATGAACACCGCGCGGTCGGCTACTGCGAGCGCGACGTTGATGGACTGCTCGACGATCACAATCGTGAGCCCCGCGGCTTTGAGCTGCTCCACGATCGCGAGCAACTGCTGCACGACCACCGGCGCAAGACCGAGGCTGAGCTCGTCGATCAGCAGGATCTGCGGCTCCAGCAGCAATCCCGCTGCCAACCCGAGCATCTGCTGCTCACCGCCCGACAGCGTCTCGGCCGGTTGATCGAGGCGATCAGCCAGCACCGGGAACAGCTCGAGCACTTTGTCGATACGCGCGGCGAGCTGCTCTCTGTCCCAGATGAAGGTGTACGCGCCGGCCAACAGGTTCTCCGCGACCGACAGCGTCGGGAAGATCGCGCTGCCGCCCGGCACTTGGACGATGCCCAGCCGCACTCGGGTGCCGGGGTCGGCGAAGGTGACAGTGCGACCGCCGAGACGCACCACCCCGCGATCCGCGAAGCCGAGACCGCTGATCGCTCGGAGCAACGTCGACTTGCCGGCGCCGTTGGTGCCCAACAGCGCGAGCACCTCTCCCTTGCGAACATCCAGGTTGACGTCGAACAGGACCTGGACCGGCCCGTACGAATAGTCGAGGTGGCGGATCTGGAGCATGGGCACGTCCGCGCCGGCCGCCATGCGGGCGCGCTCGTCGCGCTCCTCCACGAGCTCGCTTGCGGCCATGGCCATGTCCTGACGCACGAAGCGCGCGCCGTAGGCGATGAGGGCGCCACCGATGATCGCCGCCGGTGGCGTCACCAGGACGAGCGCGGCGCGATCGCCGAGTGACTCGGCGATGGTGCCGACGACGAGGGCGCCGCCCAGCCCGCCGATCAGCGACAAGTACAGCCCGATGGTGGCGAAGCCCATCGATCGGAGGCGGTAAGGCGTCACCGCCGCGACCAATCCGGTGAGCGGCACGAAAGCGGCGAACACCACTGCGGAACCGATCGCACTGACGGCGGTGAACAGGACGACGTTGGGCATGAAAAGCGAGATGGGGACGAGCAATCCGAAGGCGGCGACGAGGGCTCCGCTGAGCCGCACCGCGCTCTCGGGCGCGCGGCGGAAGAGGCGGTCGCCTGCGGTTCCACCGACCACGACGCCGACGACGCCCCCGAGCGAGCCGACGCTGCCGACGACACCGCGCCCTCCCGGACCGAGGTCGAAGTGCCGCTCGAGGAACAAGTTGAAGTAGATCGGCGCGGTCACGAACGCGAGGCCCAACGCGCCGAGTGCGCACAAGAAGAAATAGAACGTCCGGATCTTTTTCAGCCTGGCGAAGGCGGCCGAGATAGGGATCCGAAGCTCACCTTCGTCCGACATCTCTTCGCCGAGCACCGACTGCATCTCGTTGCGACCACGCTTCGGCTCGGGCAGCCCGAACGCGACGAGCGCCAACAGTGCCGCCGGAATCGACAACACCACGAAGGCCCACCGCCAGCCCAAGTCTCCACCGGCGACCGCGGCCACGCCTCCGGCCAGCACCGGACCGATCACCAGACCCACGGGTTGTGCCGCGCGGTGCAAGGCGTAGATCCGGTTGCGGCCCTCGATCGGGTAGGCGTCGGCCAACAGTGCGCTGTGGACGGGTTGCTCGTTGGCCTTCCCGAGGCCGGCTGCACCCCACGCGACGACCAGTTGCCAAACGGCCTGCGCCGCGCCCGTCAGCATCACGAATGCGGCCCAGCCGAGAGAGCAGAGGCCGACGAGCGTGGTGCGCCGGGTCCGGTCGCCGAGATAGCCGAGTGGGATCGCGGCCGCGAAGATCACCAGGCCCCCCAGCGCACCGACCACGCCGAGCATGAGGTCCGACATTCGGAGCGACTTCTGGATGTCGGGGCCGAGCACCGCGAACGCCGAGTTGCTCAGGTTGTCGACCAACACGAGGCCGGCGAGCACACCGATCATCGAGATCCCGCCGGCCCGCAGGACCTCATTCATCGCCAGGTCCTCTGACCCGACACCGGGGAGAAGGTCGTCGGTGATGATCGGCTGGTCGACGGCCGCCGACTGCGCGTCGTGCCGCCGAGCCTCCTCGTCGAGCACGGCGGTCGCCAACGTCGCGGGGTCCGCGCGTTGAACCGATTCTTGGTCGCTCCCCAGCACCACGATCAAGTCAACACGCTTTCTCGACGACGCGCCCCATAGGGTCTCGGCGTGCTGGGGATCGACGACCGACTGGTCGCAGCCGACCTGTGGCGCGACCCGTATCCACTGTTCGAACGCCTGCGCCGAGAGGCCCCTGTGTGGCGTCTGCCCGGTGAGACCGCATTCCTCGTCTCGACGTGGGCGTTGGTCACCGACGCGACCCGTCGGGTCGAGGATTTCTCCAACCACTTTCGCTACACGCTGTTCAGCAATGACGACGGAACCCTGGGCGCGCTCGAAACAGGAGCCATGGGGCCGGACGTCTTCGCCGGCGCCGACCCACCGATTCACGGACCGCAGCGCAAGATCTTCTTCGCGGAGTTGGTGCAGCAGAAGATGGCGGCCATCGAGCCCTTCGTCGGCGAGTTGACGGACGAGTTGCTCGACGGCTTACTGGCCGCGCCGCGCGGCGATGCCGCAGCCGCGTTGGCACACCCGCTACCGATGCGCGTGGTCGCGGAACGCGTCATCGGGTTCCACGATCCTGACGTCGGTCAGATCGAACGCTGGATGTTCGACGGAGCGCGGCTCGTCGGCGGCCTCCTGACGCTCGACCAGATGTCGGCACTCAGCGGTGACGTCGCGGGAATGCTCAGCTGGACGACCGAGCAGTTCGACCTTGCGCTCGCGTCGCCCGGCCGCGGTGGCGTCCTCAGCGCGGCAGCCGCTGCGGTTCACGACGGCAGGCTGACGCACGACGAGGCGGTCTTCACACTGATGGTGCTCGTCGGTGCCGGCGCGGAGACGACGACCAGCCTCATCGGAATCGCCATCGGACTGCTGGCGGAGCACCCCGTGCTGCAGGCCGAGCTACGCGCCGACCCCACGAAGGTGCCGGCCTTCATCGAAGAGGTGCTGCGCTTCGACTCACCCTTTCGCTATCACCCTCGCACCGCGGCACGCACGGTGGAGTTGGGCGGCGTCGAGATCCCAGAAGGCGCGCTGGTGCTCTTGTTGTGGAGCGCGGCGAACCGCGACGAGACGGTGTTCGAGCGTCCCGACGAGCTGGTCCTCGACCGCAGCAACGTCCATCTGCATTTCGGCTTCGGTCGCGGCATTCACCACTGCGTCGGCGCCGCGCTCGCGAGGCTCGAAGCGCGGGTGGTGTTGACGAAGCTTCTGGAGCGCACCGCGTCCTTCACGCTCGACACCGACCGGCCACCGCGTTGGGCCGACAGTATTTGGATCCACCGTCACGAGGAGCTCCCGATCGTGTTCGAGACCCACGATGCCTGAGGCGACCGTCAACGGCGTGCGGTTGGCCTACGACGTCCACGGCGAAGGCGAACCGGTTCTGCTGATCTGCGCCACGGGGCAGCCTGCGTTCGCGTGGAGCATGTCGCAGGTCCCGGCGCTCACCGGCGCGGGCTACCAGGTGATCACGTTCGACAATCGCGGCGTGGCACCGTCGGAGGCGCCCCCTGCGCCGTACACCGTGCAAGGGATGGCCGAGGACGCCGCCGCGCTCCTCGAGCACCTCGACGTCGGGCGCTGCCGGGTCGCCGGCTATTCGCTGGGCGCCCTCATCGCGCAGGAGTTGGCCTTGGCCCGGCCTGACCTCGTGCAGGCCGCGGTGATGATGGGCACGATGGGTCGCCAGGACGTGTTTCGCACGGCGCTCACCGCGTCCTGGGTGGAGCAGGACCTCAGTGGCATCGAGTTGCCCCGGCTGTGCGACGTCGTGTCGAGCGCGTTCGCATTGTTCTCACCGCAGACGTTGTGCGACGACGACGCGATGAGCTTGTTCATCGAGGCGACCGTGGCCATGCCGCCATGGAACGGTCCGGGACGGCTCGGCCAGCATCAGGCCGACATGGCGTACCAGGATCGGCTTGACGCGCTCGCCGGCATCCGCGTGCCGTGCCTTGTGATCGGATTCGAGCTCGACATGGGCATCGCCGCGTCGCTCTGCCGCGAGGTGGCCAGCGTGATCCCCAGATGCCAGTACATCGAGATCGCGGGTGCCGGACACAGCGGCCCCTTCGAGAAGCCCGACGAGGTCAACTCGGCCCTCCTCGACTTCTTTCGGGACGCGTGACGCCGAGAAGAGAGGGGCGGTCTCATCGTGGCCAGGTACGTCGGTTTGCTCCGAGGCATCAATGTCGGCGGTAAGAACAAGGTGGCCATGACCGAGCTGCGGACGCTCGTCGAGTCGCTCGGCTGCACCGACGTCACCACGTTCATCCAGAGCGGCAACGTGGTCTTCACGACGGGCGCGTCGATCACACCAGCTCGCTTGGAGGGCGCCATCGAGAAAAGGTTCGGGATCGACATCACCGTCGTGTTGCGAACGCCTCGCGACCTCAAGAGGATCCTGGAAGCCAATCCGTTCGCCGATGTCGATCAATCCAAAGTGCACGTCGGGTTCATGGCGAAGAATCCGGCAGCTGCAGCCGTAGCGAACCTCGATGCAGACCGCTTCGCGCCGGAACAGTTCGCCATCCGCGGCAGGGAGCTGTACCTCCACCTTCCGAATGGCATGGGCCGGGCCAAGCTGCCGCCGTACATCGATCGGCAGCTCAAGATCCCCACGACGATCCGCAGCTGGGCGACCGTGACGACGCTCGTGGAGCTCGCGGGCCGCTGACCAGCGGGATCAGGCGTGGACGCGAGCGTGCACGAAATCGGACCAGGTTGCGACCCAGTCGTGCCATACCGCCGCGGGGTAGTCGTGACCCATGCCCTCGATCTCGACGTACCGCGCGCCGGGTATCAGCTCGGCGGTGCGGCGTCCTCCGCTCGGAGCGATCAGCGTGTCGCGGCTCCCGTGCATCACCAGAGCAGGAAGGGTGACCTCGCGTAGCTCGTCGGCCCGCGAGCCGTCGCGCGCCACCGCCGCCACCTGCCGAGCCTGTCCGGCGGGAGAGAAGCAGCGGTCGTAGGCCGTAACGGCGCGGGCGCGAATGAAGTCTTCGTCGAGCCACTCGGATTTCGATCCGTAGACCCTGAGCGCGGCGACCTGATTGTCGATGTACTCGGCTCGGGATGACGCTGGTGGAGCCGTGAGAAACGCCAGTGCCTCCTCGGCGCTCTCGCCGTACTCAGGCTCGCCGGTCCTCGACATCACCGACGTGATCGAGAGCAGACGATCGGGATGATTGATCGCCAGCCGTTGCACGATCATTCCGCCCATGGAGAGACCCATCACGTGGGCGCGCTCCACGCCGATCGCGTCGAGCACTGCGATCGCGTCATCGGCCATGTCGGTGAGCCCGTACTCGATGCCGTCGAGCTTTGATGACAGTCCGACGTCACGGTTGTCGAACCGCACCACCCGGTAGCCCTCAGCGGCGAAAAGCTCGCACCACTCGACGGCGTAGTTGATGCACTGCGAGCCCAATCCGTTGATCAGTAGCAGGGTTGGCTGCGCCGGGTCACCAAAGGACTCATAGAAGATTTCGACGTCACCGTTCCGGGTCGTGCTCACCTTGAACTCTTTACACCAGCTGTACGGGGTTGCGCGCCGGAATGCGCAGAGCCTTGCGCTGGATCGAGTCGAGCGACCCGCGCAAGAAGTCCTCGACCGCGGGATCGCCGGCTTCGATCATGTCGATGACCGTTGCCGTGCTGTCGAGCACGTCGTGGGCCCGTTTCGCGCGCACGCCGGGCTTGGCTTCGAAGTAGGCGGACATCGCCACGCGGTGGGCGCGCAACACCTCGGCGAGCAACCGGCTCAGGACCGCGAGGACCGGGTTGCCTGCGAGGTCCACGATCAGCAGTGAAAACTCCGTCGACTCGTCGAGGAGTGCGCCCGCATCGTCGATCGCGGCCTCACAACGCGCGCGCTGCTCGCGGAGGCGCGCGATGTCGTCCTTGGTATGGCGCTCGGCAAGCCGGCGCGCGCCGGTGGGCACGATGTCGAGGAATGCGTCGTAGACATGGCGGAGATCGACGTCTTGGTATTGCAGAAGGAGGCCGAGGCTGCGCGCGGTGACGGCGGGGTCGGGGGCGCAGACCTTGGGTCCGTACCGTCCGCCACGTCGAATGCTCAGTAGACCTTCGACCTCGAGGATGCGGAACGCCTCGCGCATCGTCGGGCGCGACGTCTTGAAGAACTCGCACAGCTCCGGTTCGAGCGGCAGGTAGTCGCCGTCGGCGAGCTCACGGCGAACGATCTGGGCACGGAGTTGTTCGGCGATGTGCTCGGCCATCTTCTGGGGACGAGGCGCTGGCGTCTTCATCGCAACGGTCACTGCCGCATTCTAGGCTTGCCTTCCTCAACATAGTCAACTATGTTTGCTATGTGTTCGATAGCGACAATCACTATTACGAGGCAGAAGACGCCTTCACGAGGCACGTCCCTCGGTCGATGGCGAAGCGCTGCGTGCAGTGGGCCGACGTCGGTGGTCGCAAGCACCTCCTGGTCGGCGGCCGGCTGAATGCGTTCATCCCGAACCCGACGTTCGACCCGGTGGGCCGGCCGGGCGCGCTGCAGGACTTCTTCAAGGGCAAGGCGGGCACCGACGTGAAGGCGGCGTTTGGTGAGCTCGAGCCGATTCGCGCCGAGTACCGCGACCGCGATGCTCGTCTGAAGGTGATGGACGAGCAGGGCCTCGACGGCGCGTGGTTGTTCCCGACGCTCGGCGTCGGCATCGAAGAGGCGCTGGCGGACGACGGCGCGGCGGCCATGGCGGCGTTCACCGCGTTCAACACCTGGCTGCACGAAGACTGGGGCTTCGCCTACTGCGATCGCCTCTTCGCGGCGCCGTACCTCTGCTTGATGGACGTCGATGGCGCGATCGCCGAGCTCGATCGCGTGCTTGAGCTGTCTGCCCGCGTGATCTGCATGCGCCCCGGCTCCGTGCACACACCGACTGGTACGACGTCGCCCTTCATCGAGGCGTTCGACCCGTTCTGGGCGCGCGTCGCGGAGGCTGGCATCACTGTTGCCTTTCACGGCGGTGACTCTGGGTATTCCGCGCATGTCGATGCCTGGGAGCCCGACACCGAGGCAAAGGCCTTCTTCGCCACCCCGCTGTCTCGTGCCATCACGAGCAACCGGGCGATCACGGAGACGATGTTGGCGATGCTGTGTCACCGGCTGCTGGAACGGCACCCGCGTCTTCGCATTGCGTCGATCGAGAACGGCGCGAGCTGGGTGACACACCTGCTCAGGCTGGTCGAGAAGTCCGCGGCGATGAGTCCCGGCTGGTTCGCCGAGCGGCCGGCCGAGCTGTTCCGTCGCCAGGTTTGGGTGTCACCCTTCTGGGAGGACAACCCGGTGACCGCGGTCGAGCTGATCGGCGACGAGCGCACGTTGTTCGGCTCTGACTGGCCGCACACCGAGGGGATCGCCGACCCGGGCTCGTATCGCGACGAGCTCGCGGGCCTACCTGATCGGACGATCGACCGCGTGATGGGCGGCAACGCGCTCGAACTCACTGCGCCCATCTGATGACCTCTCCCGCGGATTGGAGCGTGAGGTCGATATTCCACTTCACCGTCAACGCCACGAGCTTCGAGCGCTCGCTCGACTTCTACACGACGCTTGGCTTCAAGGTGCTGCGAGACAACCGGGACGTGATCTGGGGCGACCTCGTCGCTCGCAACTTCGGCATGCCCGCGGCCCAAGGGCGCGGCGCGCTGCTGGGCATCGGTGACGGCGAGCTCGAGACCCGCCTCGATCTCATCGAGTGGCTCGAACCGACCCTCGACCCTCCTCCCGATGTCCCCATCGAGCAGCGAGTGCCGCGCATCATCGCCTTGCGCACCGACAACGTGCAGGCCGCCTACGACGACCTGTCGGCGCGGGGTGTCAAGTTCGTGTCCAAACCGCAGTCGGCCCGACGCTCGGGCATCGTGAACGTCTGCTGCTGCCGCGACCCGGACGGGCTGCTCGTCGAACTCATCGAATACGAGCCAGGTCTGCTCGGCAGTCGCATCGAGGGGCTTCCGAGGCGCGAGACATGAGCGTCACGGAGGCACGAGCCGCCGAGATCTACAACGCGTGCAAGCGCTGGGGGAGATGGGGTGAAGACGACGAGCGGGGCGCGCTCAACCTGCTCACGCCCGAGCGCGTGAGCCGCGCGACGACGCTGGCGCGTGCCGGGATCGTCGTGTCGTGCGGGCGGGAGCTCGCCGTGGCCCCCGCCGTCGACAACCCGTTGCCTGCACAGCACCACATGACCCTCGCGGGGGACGTTGGTGCCCGCCGAGCCGGCCTGCAGGCGTCGGCCGACTTCGTGGGCGTTGCGTTTCACGGTATGGCGGTGTCGCACATCGACGCGTTGTGCCACGTTTTCGTCGAAGGGCAGATGTACAACGGCTATCCAGCGGCGGACGTCACGAGCGTTGGCGCGAAGCGGAATTCGATCGCCGCGGGCTTCGATGGCATCGTCGGCCGCGGTGTTCTGCTCGATCTTCCCAGGCTGCGGGCCGTCGACTGGCTCGAGCCCGCAGACGCGATCACGCCTGACGAGCTGGACGCCGCGTGCGCCGTGCAGCAGCTCGAGGTCGAGCAAGGCGACATCGTGCTCATCTCGACGGGTCGGGACGCTCGCCGGGCCCAGCACGGGCCGTGGGACCCGAATGCCGTCGGCCTGGCTGGGCTCGACGCCGAGTGCGTCCCTTGGTTGTACGACCGCGATCCCTCGGTGCTCGGCTGCGACGGCGTGTCCGACGTCTTGCCTCCGTATCCGCACCGCTGGCCGATGCCACTGCACGCGTGCTTGCTCGTCGGCATGGGCGTGCACTTGCTCGACAACCTGCATCTCGGTCGCCTTGCCGCCGCGTGCGCGGACGCGCAGCGCTGGGAGTTCTTGTTCGTCGTCGCGCCGCTCCAGATCGGCGGCGGCACCGGCTCACCGGTCAATCCGATCGCGATCCTTTGAACTGGGAGGGTTTTCCTTGATCTTCGACCTCTTCAACGAGCTGCAACGACCGCACCCGACCGATGAGCACGACGTGTTCACCGGTGCTCTCGAGCACGCCGAGTTGGCGGATCAGCTTGGCTACGGGTGTTGGTGGTCCGTCGAGCACCACTGCACACCAGAGTTCTCGTACTCGGGCGCGCCCGAGCTGATGAACACCGCGATTGCCATGCGCACTCAACGGCTGCGGATCGGCCATGCCGGCGTGCTGACACCCTTCAAGATCAACCATCCGCTGCGGGCGGCGGAGCGCGCCGCGGTTCTCGATCACCTGTCGAACGGACGGGTCGAGGTCGGTTTGGCTCGATCGGGCGGAGCGGAGTGGGCGACCTTCGGCGTTGACCCCGAGGGCACACTCGCCGAACTCGAAGAGGCCGCCCGGTTGATGGTGACGGCGTGGACCCAGCCCGAGTTCGCCTGGGAGTCGGAGCGCCTCAGCATCCCGACCCGCACGATGGTGCCCAAGCCGGTGCAGCAGCCTCACCCGGGGCTGTGGCAGACCGTGTCGACCCCGGGCAGCGCGCGCATGGCGGGCGAGCTCGGCATGGGCATCTTGTGCACCACGCTGCTGTCCCCGGTATCGGTGCTCGCGACGATGATCACGGAGCACGATGCGGGTCTCGCAGCGTCGGTCGATCCTGTCGGCAAGTTCGTCAACGACCAGCGCGGGGTGTTCACGTTCGTGCACTGCACGGAGACCGTCGACGAAGCGATCGCCAGTCGGGCTGCGGAGGCCGCCATGTGGTACGTGAATGCCGCCCCGAAGGTGTTCTCGGTGCCGCGTACCGTGTGGACGAACTTGATACGCGGCAACGTGGGCGCGGGCAAAGGCCGGGCCAAGGGAGCAGCCGACGCGGACAAGGTGTTGGTCGACCTCGACCCCGACGACCCGAACCCGATCATCCGGCTGATGAACCGCCAGCTACTCGGCCTGGAGATCGACCCTGTCGAGGCGTATGAAGCCGTCGAGGAGCAGGACTCCGTGATCATCGGCGACGTCGAAACCTGCCGGCGCAAGATCGAGAAGTTCCGCGAGGCCGGGTTCGGGCGCCTCATGTGCCTCATGCAGTTCGGCCAGCTTCGTCACGACCAGGCCACGGCCAGCATCCGTCGGGTGGGCGAGGCGCTCGTCCCCGAGTTCGCGCCAGCTGGCATGGTGGCGTCGTGAACGACCGGCTTGGAGGCCGAGTAGCGATCATCACCGGCGCCGCCGGCGGCCAGGGGGCGGCGGAGGCGCGGTTGCTCGTCGAGCAAGGCGCCAACGTGCTCGTCGGCGACATCGACGATGGTGCGGGCGAGGCGCTGGCCAAGGAGCTCGGCGACGCCGCGTTCTACCACCACCTCGACGTGTGCTCCGAGGACGACTGGCGCGCGGCGCTCGACGAGGCCCAGTCCGCGTTCGGCGTGGTCAATGCACTTGTCAACAACGCCGGCATCAGCTTGCCGCCGAAGTCGATCATCAAGACGCCGGTCGACGAGTACCGCAAGGTCATCGAGGTCAACCAGGTCGGCGCCTACACCGGCATCCATGTGGTCGCACCCGCGATCGTCGCCGCTGGCGGCGGCAGCATCGTCAACGTGTCCTCGGTCAACGGCTTCGTCGGCGCGTGGGGGATCGCGGCGTACGCGTCGTCGAAGTTCGCGCTGCGGGGGCTGACGCGCGTCGCCCAGATCGAGTTGGCGCGCAAGGGCGTGCGCGTGAACTCGATCCACCCTGGACCGATCGACACGCCGATGCTCCGCGGCGGTCTGCCGCCTGGTTCAGACCCCGTCGAGGCGATGGCCAGCGTGATCGCCGCAGGGCGCGTCGGCACGGCAGAGGAGGTCGCCAACATGGTCGCGTTCTTGCTGTCCGACGAATCGTCGTACTGCTACGGCTCGGAGTTCGTGCTCGACGGCGGCTACCTGGCCGGTCCGCTCGGTTCACCCAACCTCAACCCAGGCAGCGGTCGATGAAGATCTCGCTGCTCTTCCCGGAGACGCGCAGCGTCGATGCGGTGCGAGATCTCGCAATGCGTACCGAGGAGCAAGGCTTCACTGGCATGTGGCTCGGTGCCGCGTTCGGGTTCGACCCGATCATGGCGCTGGCCCTAGCCGGCGCATCGACCTCGAGGATCCAACTCGGGGTCGCCGTGGTGCCGACGTGGCCGAGACATCCGTTGGTGATGGCCCAACAGGGCGCGACCGCCAGCGCGGCGTGTCATGGGCGGTTTCGACTGGGCGTCGGCGCGAGCCACGCTCCGGTCATGCAGATGTACGGCATCGATTTCGACCGGCCGATCAGCCACGTACGCGAGTACCTCACCGTGCTCCGGACGCTCCTGGCTGATGGGCACGTTGCCCATCAAGGTGAGCGCTATCAGGTCAACGGTTTTCTCGACGTCGCCGATGCGCCCGCGCCTCCCGTGCTGCTCGGTGTGTTACGTGAGCAGATGGCGCGCCTCGCGGGTAGCCACTCGGACGGCGCGCTCTGCTGGCTCGGCCCAGCGGAGTACCTGCACAAAGTCGTGGCCCCGAACCTCGAGTCCGGCGCCGAGACAGCGGGTCGCGAGAAGCCACCGCTGATCGCCGAGCTGCCGTGCGTGCTCAGCACCGACGTCGAGGAAGTGCGCGAGGTGGCGGCGCGCGATCTCGCGATCTATCCGCAGGTGCCGTTCTACCGCGCCATGTTCGAAGCCGCCGGCGTCCCGCTCGAGGGGCGAGGTTGGAGCGACGCGATGCTCGATGCATCCGTGGTGTCCGGAGATGAGGACGGTATCGCCGCGAAGATTGAAGCGCTGTTCGAGGCGGGAGCCGACGAGGTGGCGCTGTCGCCGTTCGGTGCCGGCGCCGACCCTTCCGCTTCGCAGGACGACTGCATCCGTGTGCTCAGCGAGATCGCGAAAGGTTGATGACCGTGAAGGACCAGAAGAAGCGCGCCGCCAACAGGGACGTAGTGAGCACGGTCCTCGAAACCGTGTCAGCAGGCAAGTTCGACCAGCTGGCCGACTACGTCACCGACGACCTCGTGTTCGAACTGCCGTACGGGCCGGACTTCATGCCGAATCCGATCGAGGGCCGCGACGCGTGGAATCAGATGCAGCTGATGACGTTCAAGCTGTTCAGCTCGTTCACGCTCGACCTCGTCGAGGTGCACGAATGCGTCGACCCCGACGAGCTGATCGCGGAATACCGCAGCGACGCCGTCGTCGAGCGCAACGGCAACGCGTACCGCAACCGCTACATCGGGGTGTTCCGCTTCCGCGACGGCAAGATCTCGCATTGGCGCGAGTTCCACAACCCCGAGGCCACCAAGGTCCTGTAGTGGGTGACGTCTCTGGCGTGTGCGACTCGGCCTTCGCCGGTGTCCGCGACGCGTTTGCGTCGAACTTTTCCGACGGGCTCGAACTCGGTGCATCGTTGTCGATCAGCGTCGAGGGACGAAACGTCGTCGACCTGTGGGGCGGTCACCTCGACGCCGCCAAAACCCGCGCATGGGAGCGCGACAGCCTCGTGTGCGTCTTCTCGTGCACGAAGGGTGTCGTCGCGATCGCGACGATGTGGGCGATCGAGCGCGGGCTCGTCGATCTCGATGCGCCAGTTGCGAAGTACTGGCCTGAGTTCGCGGCCGAGGGGAAGGACGAGCTGCCGGTGCGGTGGCTGCTCACTCATGAGGCAGGTCTGCCGGCGATCGGTGTGCGGATGCCGCACGGCTCCCTGAGTGACTGGGACGCGATGACCTCGGCTCTGGCCGCCCAGGCGCCGTGGTGGGAGCCAGGCACCGCGCACGGCTACCACGGCGTCACCTACGGACACTTGATCGGCGAGGTGTTGCGTCGTGCCACCGGGCGCAGGTGCGGGACGCTCATCCACGACGAGCTGGCCGAACCGCTCGGCATCGAGTTGTGGATGCCGTTGCCCGCATCGCGCGACGGCGCTACCTCGGGGCTCATCGTCGACATGTCGTCGGAGGGCACGTTCTTCGATCGCTGGAACCCGAAGACATCGCTCGGCCCACGTGCGTTCGGCAACCCGCCCGACGCCAACGACCCTGCGCATTGCACCACCGACGAGTGGCGACGAGCCGAGATCCCCGCGGCCAACATGCATTCGAACGCACGCTCACTCGACCGGCTCTACAGCGTGTTGGCGTCCGGGGGGACGGTGCCCGGCTTCGAACTGGCATCAACCGAGCTCGTCGAAGAATTCGGACGATGCCACGTCCACGGCGACGACAAGGTGATGGAGCTCCCGACCGCCTTCGGACTGGGCTTCGAGCACACGATCCCTGAGTGGCGGTTCGGCCCAGGGACGCGCACCTACGGCCACAACGGCAGCGGCGGCTCGCTCGGCATCGTCGATCCGGACGCGCGCCTTTCCCTCGGCTACGCGATGAACCGGCTGTGGTGGGGCCCCGACCGCACCGACCCGCGCTGGGCCCCCATCTTCGATGCGCTCTACTCCGCACTCTGATCCGTCATTGCGCTACGACGTGTCGTCCTCGTCGGGTGGTGGTCGCTGGTCCGGGTCGAGTTCGGGGTGGTTTTCACGTTGGAGGTTGTGGGTGGCGCACCGGCAGCGGCCGTTTTCTTGGGTGGTGAGCCCACCGTCGACGTAACGGATGTTGTGGTCGATGTGGCAATCCTCGGCGGGTACATCACATTCGGAGGGATCCGTACAGTGGCGGTCGCGGACTTCGATGGCCCGGCGCAACGCTCCGGTGAAGAACCGTTGACGGACGCCGACGTCGATGACCCGGGAGGGGCTGTCGAAGATGATGCGTTCGATGTCGCCTTCACAGAGGTAGGGCACGGCTTGGCCCGGAGACACAACAGTGCCGTCGGAGAGTTCGCACATGCGGCTGAAGGTGCCCTGGCCGACGAGGATGGTGATCAGTGGGCGGGGCAGGCGGTGGACACCGTCGCGGTAGCCGGACGATTGGCGGGCCATTATCTGCAAGGCGTCGGCCATGCGCTGAAAGGCGGTGCGGGGCAGATGCTTGGGTAACGCGTCGGGACCGTGTTCCTCGCGGGCTTCGGCCCAGTCGGCTTCGAAGAGGCGTTGTTCGATGCGGTGGAGCTCTTCGAGCACCTCGGTGCCGGCGAGGGGGTCGAGGCGGCCGCGGATGTCCACGGTGGCGCCGAAGGTGCGCACGGCTTTGAGGTGGCGGCCGTCGCGGGTGCAGTAGGGGCGGTCTTGGCCGAGTTCGTCGTAGGCGGCGTCGATCCAGTAGGTGACGACCCGCTCGGCGTCGTCGCGCCGCAACGCGGCGACGTCGTTGATGAGCAGGGTCTCGTCGCGGGCGAACAACGCGGCCACGGCGGGATGATTGGCGGTGCGGAGCAGGTCGGCTTGGTCAATCGACAGTTTCCCTTCGTGCACCGCCACGACGGTGGCGGGCATGGTCCGCAACTTCCGGGCTCGGGCCATCTCGGCTTTCGCGTGGCTTTGGGCCAGCTGGCACTCGCGGGTCAGTCGTCCCCATCCGGCTTTGGAACCGTCGTCGGCCCACAGTTTGCGGGTGTCCCACACCGACAACACTTGAGCGCGGAGCAACGCCAACCGGGAATCGGCCGCTTGGAGCTCGATGACCAACCGGTGCAGCTGCTCGTCGGACAGCGCGGCCGGGTCAATGGCTTCTAAGGCGCTGATCGACTCGTTCAACAGTGCAGTCATGGCTTCACCTTCGGATCGCCGTAGCGAGAAGGGAGCGACCGCTCCGAGCACACCGAGACTTCACGAGTCGACCGGATGTGCACAATATCGTACACATATTCGATGCCGATCGCAAGCCAATCCGAAGGAAATTCTCGAGTCCGTGTGGCGGCCAGACTGACCGTGGTGGTCAAGGTTCCTGAGACGAGGTACGCGCAGGTCGGTGACGCCGATGTGGCCTACAAGGTGGGCGGTGACGGCCCGCGGGATCTCGTCTACTTCTTCGGAGTGGGATCTCACCTCGAGTTGATGTGGGACGACCGACTTTTCGGATCGACCTACACGAGGCTGGCGTCGTTCAGCCGACTGATCGCTTTCAACCGCCGCGGCACGGGCGCTTCGGACAGGGTCCTGCTGGGTGCCCTTCCAACCTGGGAGGACTGGTCCGAGGATGTGCAGGCAGTGATGGATGCCGCCGGTTCCGAGCGAGCCGCCCTCATCGCCGGGCAGGACGCGGGACCGATCGCCATGCTGTTTGCTGCATCTCATCCAGAACGGATCAGCGCGCTCGTCCTCATCAACAGCAGCGCCCGATTGCGGATTGCCGATGACTATCCGAATGGGTTCACCCCGGAGTTCATCGATGAGTGGGTCGAGCAGGTTGCTCGCCTGTGGGGAACACCCGACCTCGTGCGAAGCCTGATGCCGAGCGCGGCGGAGGACGCCGAGTTCGTCGACCTCATGGCGATGGTTCAGCGTGCGTCGGCGACGCCGCGGAGCGCAGCTGCGCAGGCTCGGCACATGGCGGACATGGACGTCCGCGATGTGTTGCCGCTCATCCAGGCGCCCACGCTGATCCTTCAGGGCAGAAGTTCGTTGGCCTCCATTGAGCACGGCCGGTACCTCGCCGCCCACATCCCAGGTGCCCGATTCATCGAAACTGCCGGCGATGACCCGATCATGAACCCCAGCGACCTCTTGGCGATCACCGACGACATTGCCGAGTTCCTGACCGGCGAGCGCCCTCAGGTCGAGGTCGAGCGCATTCTGACGACGGTGCTCTTCACCGACATCGTCGGATCAACCGAGCGCGCCGCGACGCTGGGCGACGCTCGGTGGCGAGCGCTTCTCGATTCGCACGATCGAGCGGTGCGGGAACAGTTGCGGCGGTTCCGGGGTCGCGAGATCAAGACCACGGGCGACGGGTTCATGGTGGCATTCGACGGCCCGGCGCGCGCGATCCGTTGTGCGACCGCGATCACACAGGTGGCGCACGAGATCGGCATCGAGGCGCGCGCCGGTCTGCACACCGGCGAGTGCGAGATTCGTGGCGATGACCTCGGAGGATTGGCCGTTCACATCGCCGCGAGGGTGGGAGCGAAGGCCGGGTCGGGAGAGGTGCTGGTCTCCAGCACGGTGAAGGATCTCGTGGTGGGGTCAGGCCTCGAGTTCCGCGAACGCGGCGAACATGACCTCAAGGGCGTCCCGGGATCATGGAAGCTGTTCGCCGTCGCGAGCTGACGCGCGAGTCGCAGGGGAGGAGATCGCGAGCTCTCATCGTCCTGACGGTGGGGGCGTTGCTCGCCGGATGCGGCGGCTCGACGGGCGCGGGCCAGCGTTCGTCCGAGAAGCCTTCGTCCGTGGCCTCCGCCGACCCGGCTGTCCCGGCAGACTGCCCGCCGTCATCCGGCGGCGGTACGCAGCCCTCGGGTCCGGCGGTCGCAGTCGACTACGTCAACTTCGTGCAGCTCGATGGTGTGAGCTACCTGGCGAGCTCATGGCCCGACGCGTTGCCGGCCGGGATCAAGCTCGGACCTCCAGTGGCCACGGTGTGCCGAGAAGTCTCGACGCTCTCGGGAATCGTTGGTCCTCGCGACAGAGACGCCGGTTTTCTTGCGCCGGGTACGAGCCTGCTTCGCATCGACGGCCACGACTCCCGCGTCGCGATCGCGGCCGAGTTCAACGGGCGGATGACATTGTTCGAGGCGGACTCGAATCCCACCGCGAGAACCGGGGGCGAGCTCTTCGACTACAGCTCAGGACTCTCGCGTGTGCGAATCCTCGACGGAATCTCGGGCACGCACCTGGTGCGGGAGCTCACCGACCCGGAAGCACTCGGGGACCTCGCTCGCGCGATCATGTCGGCGCGCGTCGACCAGGCGACTGAACAACCTCACCGCGACGACGATCGCTGGTTTGTCGAGCTCACGACTCCTGACGGGCTGACGACAGGCCGAGCCTTCTGGCGCTCAACGGGTGAGTTGTCACGCGGCGTCTTCCTCGACACCGCGGCCGTACACGTGCTGGAGAACGGTCACTGACGGGACCGATGCAGCCGAGCAGGCTTATTTGATCGCGTTGGGGTCCATGTCCGCGGACAGGCGCTGCAAGTCCTTCACGGGCACCTTGTCGATCGGTTGCGCGATCTCTTCGACCGTTGGGCCGTACTTCGCAGCCAGCGGCGCGAGCGCATTCAGGTCGAAGTCGTACAGCTTCGCGACGTTGCCGGCGAGGATGTCGCGCATCTCCGACTCGGGCACCGACGAGAAGCGCGCCCGGAGATGCTCGCGGGTATAGGGCCACGTGCCCTCGTCGTGGGGATAGTCGCTGCCCCACATGAACCGGTCAGCGCCGATCTTGTCGCGCGCGGCCACGTCGTCGGGACCCGGCTGGCTGACACCCATCCAGACGTTCTGATGGAAGTACTCGGTGGCGTCCTTCGGCAGCACGTGGTCGTCGCTGTACCGGATCTCGCCCGTCGCACCGGTGTCGCGGATGCCGCGGATCGTGTGATCGAGCCGATTGAGGAGTGGCGGAACCCATGCACAACCCTGCTCGGTGAGCACCACCTTGAGGCGTGGGAAGCGCTCGAGGATTCCGCCGAGGATCATGTGCACGAGCGGTCGCTGGCTGTAGAACCCGACCTCGGTGATGTACAGCAACATCGAGATCGGATACGGGCCGTAGTCCGGCGCGCCGGTACCGCCGTGGACGTTGATGGGCACCTCGAGGTCCTGACACACCTCCCACAGGCGGTCGTACGCCCGGTCGTAGATCGGCGTCATCCACGTCGCCGACGGCGGGATGTTCGGCAACAACAAGCCCCCACGCAGGCCGTGTTCCTTGATCCATTTGACGTCGTCGATGGCGTCGTCGATGTCGTTGAGGAAGATCTGTCCGATGCCGGCGCGCCGTTCGGGGAACTCACCGCACCACTCCTCCAGCCAGCGGTTGTGGGCGCGAATGCCCGCCAGTCGGTGTTCGTAGTGCTCGGGCTCCGGTGGCCCGGCGAAGAGCACGAAGCTCGGGAAGAACGGTGGCACGGTGTTCGGGAAGATGACCTCGCCGACGATGCCATCCTCTTCCTGCTGGCCGTTGCGCATGTCGTTGTCCCAGTTGCGCAGCCGGCGGTTGTCGCCGAGGTCCTTGTACGGGTTCTTGTACTTCCCGCGCCAGGCGTCGAAGTCTTCGAGGTAGGCCGGATCGAGGTGTTCTCGGTAGGCGGCGTGACTGCCACCGGCGTGGCAGTCGGCCGAGCTGATCGTGTACCGCTCAGCAGTCTGGGTCCGGGGCGCAACCGCCCCGGGCGTCGTCGCAGTGGCCATGGACACAGTCTCCGCGAGAACGCGTTCTCGCGCCAGCCCGCGTTCTACAGTCTGGCCGCTGGCTCTGGGGGTTCGTGTGGCGCTGCTCGAGGTGAAGCAGGTCTCGGTGCACTTCGGGGGCGTCGCCGCGCTCACGGACGTCGATCTCGACGTCGAGGACGGGCAGGTCACGGGCCTCATCGGCCCGAACGGCGCGGGCAAGACCACGCTGTTCAACGTCATCTGTGGTCTTCAGGGGGCGGACCACGGCCGCGTCGTGCTCGCCGGGGCGGACATCGGTGGCCTCGCGCCGCACAAGCGAGCCCGTCTGGGGATCGGCCGGACCTTCCAGCGGCTCGAGGTGTTCGGCTCGATGACCGCGCGCGACAACATCCGAGTCGCAGGCGACGTGCGCCGCACCTGGGCATCCGACGTGCCGCCTTCCGCCGAGGTCGCTGACGAGATCCTCGACCGCGTCGGCTTGCGCCCGGTCGCCAACGAGCGGGTCGACGCGCTGCCGACGGGGCTGGCTCGGCTGGTCGAGGTGGGGCGGGCGCTGGCCAGCCGGCCGCGGGTGCTGCTGCTCGATGAGCCGTCGTCAGGCTTGAGCGAGGACGAAACCGACACCTTTGCCAACTTGCTGGACGACCTCTCGTCCGAGGGGCTCGCGATCTTGCTCGTCGAGCACGACGTGGAGTTGGTGATGCGGGCGTGCAAGCACATCTTCGTGCTCGACTTCGGTCGCATCATCGCGGTCGGAAACCCGACAGAGATCCAAAAGAACGCTCTGGTGCAAAGCGCTTACCTCGGCACGGTCGCGGGCGAGTGAGGGGCGCGGCGCTCGCCGCCGCGGTTGCGCTGGTCGCGTGCACCAGTACGAGCAACGGGTCACCACCGACGACGAGCGCGGCAGCGGCGGGTTCGCGCGTCGAGCTCTCACCGCTCGAGGGCAGACCTTCCGCAGTTGCGGTCGGTGCGGACGCGGTGTGGGTGACCGACGATGAGCGCGGCGTGGTGCTCCGGCTCGATCAACGCAACGGCAAACAGCTCGGTCCACCGATCGCGGTGTCGCCCCACCCGATCGCGATCGACGTCAGCGAGCACACGGTATGGGTCGCGGACCGGGCTGGCACGATCACGCGCATCGACGCCGCAAGCGCGACGGTGAGTGCTGCCCCGATCGAGGTCGGAGGACACCTCGTCGATCTGGTCGTCGACGGCGCGGTCGTGTGGGTGGCCGACATCGAGTCGAGCGTCGTGCTGTCGTTGGATGAAGCGAGCGGCGCGCTGGGTCAGCGGGTGCCGGTGGTCGACGGTGTGGTGCGGCTCGCCGTCGGACCCGCCGGGCTGTGGGTCACGAACCGTGATCACACCGCGACGAAGATTGATCGTGCCACACGCGGGCCGGGCCCGCCCGTCGAGGTCGGCGCCGGACCGATCGGCGTCACTGTGGCAGAGAACGTGGTGTGGATCGCGAACGCGGACGACGGCACGGTCAGCCGGCTCAGCGCGGATGACGGGCACCTGATCGGCCCGGCCATCGCCGTGGGCGGTACACCGATCAGCGTCGTGGTGGTGAACAACGACGCATTGGTGATCCAACAGGATGGCCGAGCCGCGAGCCGGATCGACGTTCGCACGGGCTCCGTAGTAGAGCGCGCGTTGGACCTGCACCTTCGACCGCGCGATGCGACATCGTCGGGCGCCGGCACATGGGTGGTCGGCATCGACCCATCGGCGGCAGTGCTCGTCAGGACGCCGGGCGCTTGACCCTGGCCCGACCGTTCTGCTTCTCGTTGAGTCGCGTCTCGAGCGCGGCCACGAGCTGTCGGGTCCGCTCCTCGCTCTCCGCCTGCATCTTCTTCGTCACGACGACCCAGAACGTCGACGCCAGCAGAAGGCCGCCCAGGAACACGAGCGCGAGCCCGACGAGCCCGCCCGAGATCAAGTATGGGATCTGCTCGATCTGACGAAACGTGCCGGACGCGCCGATCCAGCCAAACAACATGAAGTTGAAGCCGAGGATCACCAGAATCGACGCGGGCACGAGCATCCAGCGCAGCAGGTCGTCGGACGTGGACCGCGACGCGACGTCGTGCAACGACTGGCGGAACCGGCGACGTCTCGATGCCGCCCGCTCCGCGGTGTCGGCGTCCGTGACCGCGACGACGACCGGCACGTCCATCGCTACATCTTTCTCGCCCACATCAGTCATGTCGTGAGGACCTCCGTAAAGACACGCTCCATGTACCGGCGGATTCGTCGGCTACCGGGTATTGCCGCGAGGAAGAGGCCAAGGACGAGGACAAGCGGGACACCGCCGAAGGTGTAACCGATCGCCGTGTTGGGCGAGGTCGGGGTTCCCGTTCTGGTCGGAATGGCCGCCGTCTGCGACGGCAGGGATGGGTTCGAGCTGAGGATCCCTCCACTGGCCGGACCCGGCGCGTGGGCGATGACGTTGGCGGCGGTCGGTGCGGGGTTGGTCGGGCCCTTGGTGGCCGTCTGGCTCTTCACCAGTGACGCGGCGGCTGCGGCCGTCGTGCTGGCGAACACCATGTTGAGGCGACCGCCGGGCGGTATCGGCGGTACCGCGGGCAACGGCACCGAGATGAGGAGTCCGCCGGTTGACCGGCTCCCCGTCGCGCCGCTGCACCCGTCGGCCGATCCGAGGGTGCGGGCCTGGATGCCGCTCGACGCGAGGAGCGCGTCCGCCGCCGCGTTGGAGTCCTTCGCGTGAATGCCGCTGTCGTCGATCTCCACTGGCGTGTCGCCGACCCTCGCGCCCGACACGACCGCGATCCCTTCGCACTTCGCCGTCACACCGTCGCTCACCGCCGTGGACGTGGTCGAGACCGAATCAATGTGCAGCACGCCCACGTTGATGCCGTTCGCCGTGCTCGTCACGGTGGACGTGATGCTCTTGGCCTCGAGCACGCTCTCGCTGACAGTTCGGATCGATCCCACGTTGACCAGACCCGGGATCAGGAAGGCGCCGTTCTCGGCCGTCGCGACGGCGTGGTCGGGTCGGACGTCGGTGGACATCGTGATGCCCGGCTGCTCGTTGTGCTTCGCGTCCTCGTACTCCTTCTGCTCGACGACCAGGGGGTAATCCGGGAGCGGTAGCCGGGTTCCGGACGCAATCTCGATGAGGGGACGGATGCCGACAAAGAGTGTTCCTGGCCACACCGTGCTGGCCCGCCCGAACCCACGACCGCCGGTGCCCAAGTTCGTGAGACCGAGTGACAACGTGCCTTCGATCGGCGTCTCCACCGGCAACAGCGCCGGCAACGATGGGCCCGCGGTGAATCCGGTCCCGGCGCTTGCCCCCGAGTAGCCACCGAAGTTCTCGCCCACCGCGCTGGCGGGCGACGATCCGGCGAGCGCAGAGAAGATGAGCAGGGCGCCGACTGCATGCAGCACGCGCGCGGGGTTCACGCGCTTGTCCCGAGGTAGGCGTGCGTCAACTTGTCCGCCATGTCCTTCGGGTCGCCAAGGCCTCGGATGCGGCCTTGCACGAGGATCGCGACCTCGTCGACGAACTCGATCACGCCAGCGAACTGCTCCACCACGACGATGGTCACACCTCCCGCTGCCAGCTCGCGTACCACCTCAAAGAGCTGGCTCACCACGATAGGGGCCAAGCCCATGGACAGTTCGTCGAGGAGGATCAGGGCGGGATCCGTGGTCAGCGCTCGCGCGAGCGAAAGCATCTGTTGCTCGCCACCGGAGAGCGTGCCCGCAAGCTGATTGCGCCGTTCGCCAAGCCGCGGGAAACGCTCGTAGGTGCGGTGTTCGAGATCCTCGAGCCGTCGACCGTTCGCCGCGAACGTGTCCATCAACACGTTCTCACGAACGGTCAGGTTGGGGAACACGCCACGACCCTCAGGGATCAGGCACACGCCGGCGCGGGAGAGGTGCTCAGCGGACGCGCCGGTCACGTCGAGGCCCTCCATGCGGACGCTTCCTCCGGACGGTGCCATCACGCCGCTCACGACCTTGAGCATGGTGGTTTTCCCCGCGCCATTCGGCCCGAGCACGGCGAGCACCGATCCGCCACGGACGACCAGATCGATGCCGTGCAGTACCTCGATGTTGCCGTAGCCGGCGTGGACGCCGCGTAGCTCGAGCACCGGTACCGCGTCAGGCGGAGTGGGCGTCGCGTCAGGCATTGACGGGTGGCCCGACGGGTTCGGCGGCAGCTGTGGGTTCGCGGCGGGTCAGGCGACGCACCACGTCGACTCGTTTGCGGACCGCGGCGCGCAGCTGTCCCGACACCCCACCCGCGTGGCGCGCCGCGTACATCGCCAACAGGCCGATGATCAACGGCTGGAGCGCTTGCGCGCCGGAGAAGCCGCCTCCTCCGCCGCTGCCGAGACCCTGCAGCACGCGTGGCAACACGACGAAGAACAATGCACCCAACAGCGCGCCCGACACGCTCGTGATGCCGAAGATCGTCGCCACCAGAAGCACCGCCAGCGACTTGAAGTAGAAGAAGTCGAGCTGGCCGACGCGCACCTGCAGCGCGCCCAGCAGCGCCCCCGCGGCACCGGCGAGCGCCGCGGACATCCCGAACGCGACCAGCTTGATCCGCGCGAGTGACAGTCCCATCGTCTGACAGGCTGTCGGCGAGTCGCGCAAGGCGTTGAGCATGCGGCCGAGAGCACTTCGCCGCACTGCGAGGAAGACGTTGGCAAACACCGCGCAGGCGAGCGCGCAGACGATGAACATCTGACGGTCGCCGTTGAGATCGAGCGAGACCGGACGGGGAACGGCCAGCGATTCACCCCCGCCGAACACGTTGCTGTTTCCGAAGAACAGCCCGTCCATCAGGATCGCGAACGCGAGCGTGAGGAGGGCCAAATAGATGCCTCGCAGCCGCAGTACGGGCAGCGCCACCAGGCAGCCGGCGATGCCGGTCACTCCCGCAGCGAGCGCGAAACCGACGATCCACGGAACGCCGGTGCCGAGCTCACCGATCACCACGGCGCCCACCCCGACGAATGACATCTGCATCAACGAGACCTGGCCTGACAGGCCTGTGAGCAGTACGAGGCTGAGCGTGATGCACGTGTACACCAGCGCGTTCGAACCTGTGGTGAGGTCGGGCCGGCTGAGCTGGCCCGACAACGCCCAGGCCCCGATCACCGCGAGTCCGCCGATGCCGACCGTTGTCTGCCACCGCGGCGGGCTCGGTTCCGCATGCGTTGGCACCCGCTCTGGCAGACGGCGTTGCGCGAAGAGCAGCAGGGCGCCGAACAGCACGATGAACGGCACGGCCTGCTTCAAGTTGCGCACGATCTCGTTGTCCTGCGGCAGGTAGCCGACGAACATCGACTGGCTGACGCCCAACACCAACGCGCCGGCGAAGGTGGCGGGAAGGTTCTGCAGCCGACCGACCACCGCGGCGGCATACGCCTGCACGACGAGGAGGCTCAGACCGTTCACCTCGAGGTTCAGACCGGGGGCGATGAGGATGGCCGCGAGCCCAGCCAGCATCGAACCGAGTGCCCACGACGCGGCCGTGATCCGGTTGGGGCTCGAGCCCTTGACCGCGCACAGTTCGGGGTTGTCGACGACCGCACGCATCGCGACACCGAGGCGTGTGCGGCGAAAGAGCACCCGCAACCCGAATGCAACCGCCAGAGCGGCGAACACCGTCGTCGCCTGATCCCAGCTGATGTTGACACCGGCCAGCCGGAACGTGCGATCGCCCCACAGCCCGGGAACAGTCCGCAGGTTCAAGTCCCACATCGCGAGCGCGAGGCCCTGGAACGACAGGAGCAGCGCAAGCGTCACGACCAACTTCGTCGCGACCGTGGTGCCCCTCAGAAGACGGCGCATCACGAGTGCGTCGAGCGTGACGCCGATCAGCGGCGCCACCACGCCCAGCGTGACGATCAACGCCAGCGGGGTCGGCCATCCGCGGTTGACCCGCAGCTCCCAGTAGACGAACGCGAGGAACATGCCGACCGCGCCGTGAGCGAAGTTGAACACGCCAGAGGTGATGTAGGTGACGACGAGGCCAGTGGCCGAGATGGCGTAAATGGCCGCGAGCGTGACCCCGAGGACCAGAAACGTGAAGAACGTCTGCAGGTCCAAGCCCATCCCCCAGAGCGTGCCGACCCCGCTGAAACACGTTCTAGCGCGCCTGGCGATTCAGGGCTACCTTTCGCCTCGTTGATGGGGGTTCGTCGCGTTGGGGTGCGGCGTGCGCTGTTGGTGATGTTGGCGTTGCTCATGCCAGCGGCGTGCGGTTCACGATTGCCCGAGAAGGTCCTCACGCGTCTCGACAACGCCGCGCTCGGTGCCAACGGCAACGGCACGTCCGTCTCCGGCGCACCTGGCGCGGGCGGAGCCGCGGGCCCGGCGGCCGCCAATGGCTCGACGAGCGCGGCCGGCGCGACGGGAACGGGCGGCGGAGGCACCGGCGCCGGACAGACCGGTGGCGCCACCGCCGGAGCCACGGACACGGGTGCGGCAGCGGCCGCCGATTGCCACGGCGGAGCCACCGACACCGGCGTGACCGCGGACGAGATCAAGGTGGCGGCGATGGTGACGGCTTCGGGACCGTTGCCGGGCGCGACCGAGGGCCAGTACCGCGGCGCGGCGTCCTACCTCGCCAAGATCAACGCCGAGGGCGGTGTGTGCGGTCGCAAATTCACGATCGTCGAGGGGGACGACGGTCTCGACCCCCAGCGAGCACGCAGCGAGTTCCTGCGGCTCGAGCCGCAGGTCTTCGCGTTCGTGGGAAACCTCGCGGTGGCCGATTCCGGATACATCGACCTCCTCGAGTCCACCAAGGTGCCCTACGTCGGCGTGTCCGTCGACCCGAAGGGCCGGCCGATCGAGAGCGTCGTACCGCACGCCGATCCAGCGCCGGGGACACACGTGGCGAACACCGGACCGTACGTGTACATGCTGCAGAAGCACCCCAGCGCGACCAAGGTGGCCTTCCTGTATGCGGACGTCGGCGGGGTGCGCGCCAACATCGGCGGGTCACTCGAGCCGCTCAAGAAAGCCGGCTATCAGATCGTGTACGGACCGTCGGGCGCGGGCACGACCTCGCCCGACTACACGCCCGAAGTCATCAACATGCAGAGCTCCGGTGCGCAGATGGTGTACCTGTTCGCCTTCGAAGTGAACATGCACATCCGTATGGCGCGCAGCATGCGCCAACAGAACTTCGAGCCCGAGCTCAAGGTCTCGAACATTGGTTACAACTCACAGTTGATCAAGCTCCTCGGCGACGTGGCCAATGGCTGGCTCAACCCGATTCCGCACGTGCCGATGCTCGACGCGTCCGAACCCTCGGTGAGTCCCGCGTTGCAAGAGTTCCTGAAGTGGAACACGCAGCTGTTCCCGGACTCGTCCGTCGATCTCTTTCCTGTGAATGGATGGGCGGCCGCCGCGCAGTTCGTCAGAGGACTACGAGAGCTCGGGCCCGACGTGACACGGGCGAAACTCGTCGAAGCCATCAACGCGATACCAGAGGACGACGGCGGTGGGATGATCGGCACGGTCTTCCCGGCGCAGCGGCAAGGATCGCCGTGCTTCGTCATCGAACGAGTCGAGCAACAGCAATGGGTGCGGGAGTACCCCGCGAGCGGGTTCGAGTGCAACCTCGGCGAATCGTTCGAGTGGAAGGATTCGTAGTCAACAGCTGCAAATCCCACTCAAAGCGACACATTTTTGTGTACGTCTGAGTGGGATTTGAGGTTGTTAGCCGTCCAGCTCCGCGCTCATGCGTTGGGTGACGTCGATGTACTCGTCGATCATCTCGAGCACGACTTGCTTGGTGGTGCGCACCGAGTTCATGCGGCTGACGATCTGACCGACGGGCATCCCCACGAGCTCCCGGGGCGGGTTCGCACCCATCTTGCGGTTGGCGTACGCGTTGAGAATGAACTGCAGCGGCATCGGCAGCGTGCCGGGGGAGTCGGGCGAGTCCCACGCATCGGTCCACGCGGTACGCAGCTGGCGCGCGGGCTTGCCGGTGAACGCCCGCGAGCGGACAGTGTCGGTCGACGTCGCGGCCAGCAGCTTCTCGGTGACGACGCCGCCGTAGTCGTTCTCGATCGTGGTGAGCCAGCTGGACCCGGTCCACACGCCGTCGGCACCGAGGGCCATGGCCGCGGCCATCTGCCGGCCCGAACCGACCCCGCCGGCCGCCAGCACGGGCACCGGCGCGATCGCATCCACCACGTCAGGTACGAGCACCATCGACGCGACTTCACCTGTGTGACCGCCGGCCTCGTAGCCCTGAGCGATGATGATGTCGACGCCTTGCTGTACGTCGCGTACCGCTTGCTCGACGCGACCGATGAGCGCCGCGATCTTGACCCCTTGCTCGTGGGCCTGGTCGATGGCCGCCTTTGGTGGCGGACCGAGCGCGGACGCCAACAGCGAGATCGGGTGCGAGAGCGCGATCTCGATCTGCGGTGCGCCGGTGGCTTCGGTCCAGCCGAGCACGCCGGCGCCCATCCCGGCACCTTCTTCGAGCACGTCTGCATCGTCTGAGACGTCGACGCCATGATCGGCCAGGATCTTGTCCACGTAGTCCCAGTGGTCCTGCGAGATGAACTCACGCAGCTTGGCCCCGATGTCGCTCACATCGTCGAGCCCCGCATCGCGGTCGACGGTTTTGACCGGCATCACGACGTCGACGCCGTACGGCCTGCCGTCCACGTGCTCGTCGATCCACTTCAGCTCGAGCTCGAGCTGTTCGGGCGAGAACGCCAGCGCGCCGAGCACACCCATGCCACCTGAGTTGGTGACGGCCGCGACGACGTCACGGCAGTGCGAGAACGCGAAGATCGGGAACTCGATCCCGAACATGTCAACGAGCCGATTCTTCATGCTCACTCCTTTTCGAATTCCCACTCATCCGTACACAAATTTGTGTACGGATGAGTGGGATTTGGGGATCTATTGCAATGCCTCCTCGAGGAGCTTCTTGGCTCGGGGGTAGTCGGGCTTCCCCGACGGCTGGCGTGGGATCACGTCGACGATGAGCAGTTCCCGCGGCACCTTGTACCCGGCGATGCGCGTGCGGGAGTGCTCGACGAGTTCCTCCAACGTGACCGACGTACCGGGGCGAGGTTGGACGACCGCGGTCACCTTCTGCCCCCAGCGATCGTCGTCGATGCCGACAACGAGCACGTCGAACACACTCGCGTGCGCCTTGAGTGCGGCCTCGACTTCCTCCGGGTAGATCTTCTCGCCACCAGAGTTGATGCACTGCGACCCGCGTCCGAGCAACGTCATCGTGCCGTCGAGCTCGAGCCGCGCGAAGTCGCCGGGCACTGAGTAGCGCTTGCCCTCCACTTGGACAAAGGTCGCGGCGGTCTTGACCGGATCCTTGTAGTAACCGACCGGCACATTGCCGCCGCGCGCCATCCGTCCGGTCTCACCCGGCTGGACGGGCTTGTTGTCGTCGTCGATGACGATCGTGTCGGGACCGCGCGTCACGTTCACCAAACCCGTGTCGTTCGCGGTTGCGCCCTTCTCGAGCAGCCGCAGACCGTTGAACCCGGTTTCCGAGGATCCGACCGCCTCGCTGACGAACAGATTGGGCAACAATTCGAACAACTGGTCCTTCACCACCGGCGAGAACACCGCGGCGGTGGAGCTGACGGCGATCAGGCTGCTGGTGTCGTAAGAACGCTCCTGCAACGCGTCGATCAACGGACGCGCCATCGCATCCCCCGTGATCGCCAGCGTGGCGATGCGGTAGCGCTCGACGGCGGCCCACACGTCGTCCGCGTCGAATTTCGGGAGCAACACGAGCGACGTACCGCGAAACAAGCCGCCGAAGGTCGTCCACTGTGCGGCGCCGTGCATGAGCGGCGCCAAGATGAGCGCGTGGCTCGGCGGCGCGGCGGCCCCGTCTTGCGCCAGCTTGTGCTCCTCTTCGACCCGCTCGCCGGTCACGAAGTCGATGCCGCCGCCCAACGTGCGGAACACGTCTTCGTGCCGCCACATCACGCCCTTCGGGAAGCCGGTGGTGCCGCCGGTGTAGAGCACGTAGAGATCGCCGTCGTCGCGTGGCGCGAAGTCGCGCGCGGGCGAAGCTGTCGCCAGCGCATCCTCATACGCCACGACCTCTTCCAGCGCGCACGGCGTGCCGTCGTCCACGACGATGAGATGCTGCAGCAATGGCAGTTTGTCGCGCACGCCCGCCATACGCGGGCAGAACTCGGCCTGGAAGACGCATGCGACGACATCGGCGTTCTCGAAGAGGTAGATCAGCTCCTCCTCGACGTACCGGAAGTTCACGTTGATCGGTACCGCACGCAGCTTGAAGCAGGCGAGCATCGTCTCGACGAACTCGATCGAGTTGTAGGAGTAGATGGCGACGTGCTGGCGCTCACCCACGCCGCTGGCGGCGAGATGGTGGGCCAGCCGGTTCGACCGCTCCTCGAGCTCCGTGTAGGTGATCGAGCGATCTCCGCAGATGAGAGCGATGCGCTCGGGCACCAAGTCGACGGCGTGCTCGACCAGATCGGCGAGGTTGAAGGCCATGCTCGGAGTAGAACACGTTCTGCGCGGCTGCGGCAATCAGCGCTCTGACCTGCTCGGTGGCGACCCAAACGAGAATGTGTTCTACTGCGCCGGTGAGCTCGGGGGGCGCGCGTGAGTCGATTTTCACGATGGAGCTCCCGTACCGCCGGAGCGTCGGGCCGGTGGTCGGAGCGTTCTTGACCGGGCTGCGCGACCACAAGATCGTCGCCAGCCGGACCGCCTCGGGGCGGGTGCTCTGCCCGCCGCTCGAGTACGACCCGGAGACCGGCGCCGCCGTCGACAACATCGTCGAGCTCGGCGACACCGGCACCGTGCGGAGCTGGGCGTGGGTGGCCGAGCCGTTGCGCAAGCACCCGCTCGACCGACCCTTC
>JBEEGD010000002.1:0-22489 GCA_041166685.1 Acidimicrobiaceae bacterium
CACGAGTCGCCGTGCCCCAGCGAAGGCCCGCCGCTAGTCAGCGTCTCGTTCTTGCGCTGTCCAACCCCTCATACGGTGGTCAAATAGCGCACGAACAGAATCAGTCGCATCGTTCGTGTGTCGCCGAGTCGCACCCACCGTGTGCTCAGTCTCGGCGAGCCTTGAGTATTGCCCGCTCTGGAGCCGGTTGCGGTTAGCCGTTCATGAGAGGGTCACTTAGGCACGACACACCGGTGCCGCCAAGCCCGCAGTAGCCGTTCGGGACCTTCGCCAGGTACTGCTGGTGGTAGTCCTCGGCGTAGTAGAAGGGCGGCGCATCCGCGATCTCGGTGGTGATGTCGCCGTAGCCAGCGTCGTGGAGCCGCTGCTCGAACATCACCTTGCTTTCCTCCGCGGCGGCGCGCTGTTCGGGCGTGAACGTGTAGATCGCTGACCGATACTGCGTCCCGACGTCGTTGCCCTGACGCATGCCCTGCGTGGGATCGTGGGACTCCCAGAAGACCCTCAGCAACTGCTCGTAACTGACCTTGGCGGGGTCGTAGACGACGAGCACGACCTCGGTGTGTCCGGTGCCGCCGCTGCACACTTCTTCATACGTGGGGTTGGGCGAGTGCCCGCCGGCGTAACCGACCGCCGTCGTGTACACACCCTCGACTCCCCAGAACTTTCGCTCCGCGCCCCAGAAGCAGCCGAGGCCGAACACTGCTTGTTCGAGCCCATCGGGGAACGGCGGTTCCAGCGGTTTGAAGTTGACGAAATGCTGCATCTTGTCCTTGCGCGAGGAGAACATGGGCGCAGGCTACGACGGTGTGGTCGCAGAACGGCGTCTGGACGAGTAGTTATCTTTCATGTAGTTTCAATCTATGTCATTTCCTCCAGAGGCGGAGGTCCGGGCGGCGCTCGAGGCCATCCACGCCTGTGACTGGCTGGCACCGAAGCTGACGGAGCTCGTGGCTCGTCATGAACACGCGGCGGCGATCGCTCGGCAAGAGTGGGCAGGGCCTCATCACGACACCTTCGAGGAGCGGTTCACCGCCGTGCAAGGTGACCTGAACGCAGGTCGAGTGTGGGTGTTCCAGGTACGACGCGAAGCCGAGGTCATCCTCGCGGAGCTGAAGGCCCAGGCTCTGCAGAGCACCGCCGCACTCTCCGCACAGCGAAGGCCGGGATGAGCATCGACACTCGATGTTCCGCGATCCCGAGTGAGCTGATCTCGTACGCCCGCGAAGCCGACGACGTTGCGCGCACGCTGCGCAACGAGCTGCACGTCTTCGACGCCATTGTCCAGTGGAGTCTCCTGCGGACGACCAATGCCGTGCGCGCACTGGGTTTCGGAGATCCGTTGTGGGACACCGCCGCCGCGATCGACGACGTGGCGTCGTGGACAGCGCATGTCGCATGGGCGTTCGCGGTCGCGGGTGGATCCGGCGACCCCAACGTCGCGATGGTTGTGACGGCAGAGGCTCACAGAGTGGATGACTGGCTGCGCTCCGCCGAATGGATACCCACCCGCAACATTCGCGCCGCCACGCCCGACGAGTGGTTCGCGGCGGCGATCGGACCGAACTGCCACATGTTCGGCGAGGACCGCTACGACGGCAAAGGATTCATCGTTGGCCCGGATGGTCGGCAGTACCCGCTCGTCGCACCTCGTGTAGAACGCGATCGAGTCGTGTACCACGCGGACAACGCGCGCCTTCCGAACCAACCAAGCGTGCTCGACCTCGACGGACGCGACCCCGGCTGGACGACGATCTACGAGAAGATCGGTGTCGAGCGTTGGCGCGATGCGCCCGATGTCCTCGGCGGTGCGCTCTCGAGTTTCGGTAGCACCGTTGCCGGACGTCCGAACGGCAGCAGTGAAAGCGATGTCAGGCAACTCATGTTGAGGCCGGGCATGGCGCCGATGTTCCGCACGAGGCCCGATCGCTCGCCCGAGGAGCCGACACCACCTCCGTACATGGTTCCCGCCGCGCCGGACTTCGCCCCGCCCGGCCGGCCCGACACGATGTATCCAGGCGCGAATGCGGGTACCGCGGTGGCCAACGGAGTGCCGATCCTGATCGAGGGAATCGGCGGGGCCGTGATGGCGGACTTGGGCTCGCACGCGGCGTACGACGTCGCCTTTCAGACGAACGCCGATGGTCGCACCCGAGCCTTGTACCGGCGCGTCTTCGTCGGGTTCGACGACCAGGGACGCGCGTACCCGCAATCAGTGTGGGTCACCGGACCCGAGAACAACGATCATGTGTTGATCAAGTACGCCCCGTGAGCTGATCGCGCAGCTCCCGCTTCAGGATCTTGCCGGACGCGTTGCGGGGCAACGGCGCGTCGACGATCGAGATGAGGCTCGGCACTTTGAAAGGCGCCAGGCGCTCACCGACGTGCGCTTGTAATTCCGCTTCACTGATGGACGCCCCAGCGCGCGGTAACACCGCGGCGGCGACCTCCTCGCCGAGGCGCTCATGGGGGACACCGAACACCGCAGCCTCATGCACGTTTGGGTGCTCGTACAGGGCGGCCTCCACCTCGGCGCAGTACACGTTCTCTCCGGCCCGCAGCACCATGTCCTTGGCCCGGTCCTCGACGTAGACGAAGCCGTCCTCGTCGATGCGTCCGATGTCGCCGCTGCGCAACCAGCCGTCGACGATGACCTCGGCGGTGTCGTCGGGCTTGTTCCAGTACCCGCGGATCAGGTGGGGGCCCTTGAACCAGATCTCGCCCCGCTCGCCGGTCGGCACCGCGATGCCGTCGGCGTCGCGGACCTCGATCTGCAAGATGGGTGTGGCACGGCCGGTGCTCGTCGGACGCTCGAGATAGTCCGCGCCCCCGTTTTGCGGTCCGTACGCGTTCGTCTCGGTCATCCCGTAGCCGATGCCGGCCGACGCCTTGGGAAAGTTCGAAGCCAGCCGCCGCACGAGCTCAGGCGGCGCCGGCGCGCCCCCGCCGCCAACGCTGCGCAGACTCGACGTGTCGTGCTCGGCGAAGCGCGGTGAGGCGAGCAGGTCCCAGTTCTGCGTCGGGACGCCGACGAAGTTCGTGACGCGTTCGCGCTCGATGAGCTCGAGCGCACGCTCGGGAGCCCACTTGTACATGATCACGAGCTTCAGCCCACTGGCCAGACACGACAGCATGACGGGCACGCAACCGGTGACGTGGAACAGCGGCACGACGAGGATGAAGGCAAGGGCTTCCTCTGCCCTTGGTGCCTTTGGGTTGCGCAGCCGATCGACCGCCGACCGGCAGCCAAAGCCCATCAACGCCTGCACCACCGCGCGGTGGCTCGACACGGCTCCCTTGGGATGACCCGTGGTGCCCGAGGTGTAGAGGATGGTGGCGTCGTCGTCGGGATCGACGATGACGTCGGGCATCGGTGCACCGAGGACCACAACGTCATCCCACTGGTCGACATCCATTGCGCCTTCGGTATCCCCTGTTCTCACCGCGATGGCGCTGATGCCGAGCCGCTTGCGGGTCGATGCGCTGCGGTCGACTCGCTCGCGATCAGCGATGAGCACTCGTGCTCCGCAGTCCTCGAGGGCGTAGTCGAGCTCGTCTTCCGTCCACCAGGCGTTGAGCGACACGGAGACCGCGCCGATCGAAGTGATGGCGGCGAAGGCCACTACCCATTCGGGGTAGTTGCGCATGCCGATGGCGACGCGGTCGCCCTTCTCGATGGCGTAACGGTCGACCAACGCGGCGGCGAGTGCGTCGACGGTGTCCGCGAACCTCGCGAAGGTCCATCGCTCGTCTTCGTAGACAAGGAAGATGTCGTCACCGCGGGCACGGGTCGTCGAGACGATCTCGCGGAGACTCGACGGGGCGTTGCGAAAGATCGTGACCGTCGTGCCTCGAAGGTCGATCTCGGCGGTCTCGAACCGCTCGCCGGGCGCGGTCGTCGCGGCAACCGCGTCGGCGTAGTCCATCGTCATCGCAGCGTCATGGCAGATGTTCCGTTCCGCTCATAGGTGTTTGTCCGTCACGCCCGCGCTGTCGAACGTGGCCATCTCACCGAGCACCCGAGCGCTTGCCTCGAGCACCGGCAGCGCGAGGCACGCGCCCGATCCTTCGCCCAGCCGCAGGCCGAGATCGAGGAGCGGCTCGAGATCGAGGTGATCGAGGACCGCGGTCGCTCCAGGCTCTGCGGAACGGTGCCCCGCGAACGCAAAGGCGACCGCCCGTGGGCACAGCTGCGCGGCGACGAGCAGCGCGGCTCCGGCGATGACGCCGTCGATGACGATCGGCAGGCGGTGCGCCGCGCCGCCGACGACGAAGCCCGCGAGCGCGGCGATCTCGAGGCCTCCGACCTCCGTGAGCACGGCGCGTCCGTCGGTGTTGTTGTCCAGGCGGGCGACGGCTTGCGCCACGACCCTTGTCTTGCGCGCCAGTGTCGTGTCGTCGATCCCCGTGCCGCGGCCAGTCACCTCCGCCGCGCTGCGGCCGGTGATCGCCGCGATGATCGCGGCGGCCGCCGTCGTGTTGCCGATGCCCATGTCTCCGGTTACCAAGACGCGGGCGCCGCCCGCGCTGAGTTCGGTCGCGATGTCGCTGCCGATGTCGAGGGCACGTTCGACCTCGTTCTCGTGCAGCGCCGGCCCTACTGCGAGGTCGGCCGTGCCGTGACGTACTTTGCGCCGAATCAAGCCGGGCGCCTCGTCGAGGTCGGTGGCCACGCCGACGTCGACCACCGTGACCGACGCTCCCATCTGTCGAGCCAGGACGCTGATCGCCGCGCCGCCGGCGACGAAGTTGGCGACCATCTGCGCGGTGACCTCCTGCGGCCACGGCGTCACACCTTGCGCGACCACGCCGTGGTCGCCCGCGAACACGGCAATGGCGGCAGGAGTGGGCACCGGCGGTGGCGTCCTTCCTGCGATGGCGGCAAGCCGAACGCCGATGGCTTCGAGTTGGCCGAGTGCACCGCGTGGCTTGGTCAGTCGGTCGTGGTGGGCGGCGGCGGCGCGTTCGGCCGCGAGATCGAGTTCACCTACCCGCGCGCACACATCCGCGAAGGCGCTCAACGTGACAACGCTTCCGCCAGGCGCTCGAGGCCCCGTTCGGTCGGAACCGCGACACGAACGTGGTTGGGGAGGCCGAAGCTCGTGCAATCGCGCACCACCACACCATGATGGGCCAAGCGCTCGCGAAGGCCCAACGCTTCCACGAGTACCCAGTTGGCGTCCGACGGCTCGGGTTCGAGCCCGTGCTCGCGGAGCACGTCGATCAACTGCCGGCGCAGCTCACCGATGAGCCGCGACCACTTGTCGAGCTCCGCGGCGCCCAAGAGGTCGGGAAGGAGCGCGAGCGCCAAGCTGTTCACGGACCACAGCGGCGCCGACGCCTCATCCGTGATGAGGTATCCCAGCCGTAGCCCGGGACACGCGAAGACCTTCGTCAGCGACCCGACCGTCGCCAGGCTCGGGCGATGGGCGGTCCATTGGCCGGTGGCAAGGGGATAGAACGCCTCGTCCCAGACGTCGGCGTGCTCGTCCGGGCCCGCCAGGCGTCCGCTGGGGTTGTGGGGATCAGATCGCCACTTCGGTCCCGAGCCATCGCGCGGATGCAAGGCGAACTCGGGCTCGGCTGCGACCGTGCCGCCGTAGCGCGCCCGTGCCAACGAGATCGCTTCAGCCCCTCCGTTGGTGAGCACGAGCCGATCGGACTCGACGCCGATTGCATCCGCGAGCAGCCGGGTCGCGGTGGCCGCGTCGGGATAGCGGTGCAGCGAGTCGAGGTGCTTCGCAGCCAACGTCGTGATGTCCGGCGCGCACGGGTTGAGGCTGAGTGAGAGGTCGAGGATCGCATCGGGATCGACGCCGAGAGCCTGGGCGACGGCCGGTCCGTCACCGCCGTGCGCCCCGGCTGGAGGGATCGGAGTCGTCACCACGGCAGCGCGACGGCCATGCCCGTCAGGATCCACTGCACGTCGGATGACAGTCGTACCGCTCGCGCGATGTCGTGGCGCGCCGGCGGGCGTCCGTCGCCGAGCCGTGGTCGCACCTCGGTGCGATGGGCGTAGCGGCTCTCGCCGCCCAGACGAAGCCCGAGGGCGGCCGCAAACGCGGCTTCGCTCACGCCTGCGTTCGGCGATGGATGCGCGGGAGCGTCGCGGAGCACCGCACGTTGGACGGCGCTCGCCCGCCGGGGGCGAGCAAGCGCGACAAGGCCAGCCGTCACCCGCGCCGGCACGAAGTTCGCGGCGTCATCGAGTCGGGCGCTGGCCCATCCGAACTTCTCGTAGCGCGGCGACCGGTGGCCCACCATCGCATCGAGGGTATTCACGGCGCGGTAGCCGAGCGCACCTGGACCGCCGGCGGCCATCGCCCACAGCGCCGGCGCCACAACCGCATCAACAGTGTTCTCTGCGACGGACTCGACGACAGCTCGACACACGTCGCCTTCATCGAGCTCGCGAGGATCGCGACCCACGAGCGCGGGCAGTAGCACGCGGGCGTAGGCGAGATCACCGCGGACGAGGGCGTCGTCGACTTCGAGAGCGGCTTCCGCGAGTGCTCGGCCGGCCACCGCGATGTAGGTCGCGGTGGCGGTGGTGCTGACGAGCCCCACGCCGATGCCGATGGCCGCGCCGAGACCGGCGTGCAGGATTCCCGCATCGCGCCGATCGCGATGCGTCACGCGCTCGACGGCCGTCATTGTCCTGCCGAACAGTGCGACCGGGTGCATCGAAGACGCCGGTTCACCCAGCGCGCGGTCGGCGAGAAGACCGAGCGCCACCGCCCGCCCTCTCACCATTTGGCTGCCGCCACGACCAACGCGACCGTCTCACCGATGACCCCGGCCGCGCCCAGCACGTCCCCGGTGAAGCCTCCGATGCGACGCCGCGCGAGGGCCGCAACCACGAAGGCACCGACGAACACGGTGGCGACCGCGGCTTCCCGCGGGCGGCCGCCTGCGAACGCGCCGAGCGACACTGATGCGATGAGGCCGTACAGGCCGATCGGTCGCCAGGCGCCGCCGAGGATGCCCGTCGCCAGACCTTGGTCCCGTACGTAGGGGAGCGTGCCCGCAATCACCGCCATCGTCGTGCGCGACGCGCACCACACGCCGGCGAGCAGCAGGACGCTTGGCTGCATCGATGCCAACGCCGTGACCCGCAGCGCGATCACCGCCACTGCGGTCGCCACCGCAAACGATCCAACATCCGGTTGTGCCATCACCTCGAGGCGTCGTTGCCGGCTGAGGTGGGGCAGCAGACCATCGGCCGAATCCATCAGCCCATCGAGGTGGAGCATGCCGGTCAGCGCCAGATCAGCGGCGACGACGATCGCCGCGGCCACCGCGGCGGGCCATATCCGCTCCGAGCCCCACCAGACCCCACCGAGCGCGGCACCGATCAGCGCGCCGACAACCGGGAACCACGCCAGGGTGCGACGGTCGGGAGGGTCCGCCGCACCGACGGGCAGCGGCGTGAGGAAGGCGAGCGCTCGTCTCACGGTTCGTCGTGCGGCATCGGGTCGAGCGGCAGGACGCGACCCGCGACGACCAGCAGTACCTGGTCGGCGATGGCGGCCACCGCCCGATTGACGTTTCCGAGCGCGTCGCGGAAGCGCCGGCCGGCCTCGGTCGAGGGATGCACCCCGAGGCCCACCTCCTCGGACACGACGATCGTGTCGCCGTCGCGATCCGCAAGCGCGCCGAGCAAGTCGTCGCAATCGACGACGAAGTCGTCGTGTGACGCGACCCAAGGACCGAGCGCGTCCACCAGTGCCGTGCCGCTCGCGGCCGAACGCAGCGCACCGACGAGATCACCTTCCGCCTCGATCGTCTTCCAATCCGGCGGACGACGGTCTTGGTGCTCGGTGACCCGAGCGACGAGATCGTCGTCGCCGTCGACCACCGCGGTCGCGAAGTACAGCACGGGTGAAGGCAGCCGCGCCGCCAGTCGCTCGGCGATCTCTGACTTCCCGGAACGCGCCCCTCCCAGCACGAGCGTGATCACTGGGCGCCGGCCAACACCGCGGCGTGCGTCGCGCGCGCCAGACGCGCACCCCAGGCCGATCGCGGGCCGCCAAATTCCTCGCCAGCGCCGGCATCCGGGCACGCAATGACGACCGCGTCCGACGCGGTTCCGGTGCCGGAAACGTTGGCTTCGAACAAGGCCTGGGCTTTGGCTTCCGCAACCGTCGTCACCGCGTTGACGAGGGCGGCGGGCGACATGGGCACGGGTACCCATGCGACGACGTTGATCGTGCCCACCAACTCCGCGGGCTCGTCGGCGGCGGCGGCCCAGGTCGGGTGTCCGAGTCCGACGGTGACCGCAACCTCCACGCCGCCGTCGTCGGCGTCGTGCCGAGCAGACAGATCGGTCGCGGTCAACATGCCGGTGCCGCCACCATCGAGCGACAACGCGTTCGCGATCTCACGCACGTGTCGATCCGGGTCGATGCGTTGATAGTCCGACGGGACCTGCGCGTTCAGCACCCACGAGCAAACAGTGATGCCGCCGCCATGCGGCGCAGAGGAGATCACGCGTACGGGCGCGTCAAACCTCCAGACGTGAACGGCGAGATCGCGGCCGTCTTCCTGCCGCAAACAAAGCTCTGGTGACGTCGACGTGATGGCGAAGTTAGCTTTCCGCGATGGCCCGTCCCTCAGTCGTCGTCGTGAACACCGGACACGGCAAGGGTAAGTCGTCATCCGCATTCGGGGTGATGGGACGAGGCTGGGCCCGGGGGTGGCGGGTCGCGGTTGTGCAGTTCATCAAGGCCGATGAGTGGAACACCGGTGAGAAGAAGCTGGCCGACCACCTCGGGATCGAGTGGCACACGCTCGGCGACGGCTTCACGTGGGAGTCCACCGACTTGGACGAGACCGCGGCCAAAGGACGCCATGCATGGGAGGTCGCCAAAGCCAAGCTCGCCTCGGGCGAGCACGACCTGCTGATCTTCGACGAGATGACCTACGCCATGACGTTCGGTTGGATCGACGTCGACGACGTCGTGACCGCAGTCCGCGATCGGGCCCCTGGAACCAATGTCGTCATCACGGGCCGGGACGCTCCGGACGAGCTCGTCGCCATCGCCGACACCGTCACCGAGATGCGCAAGGTCAAGCACGCCTATGACCACGGCATACGAGCCATCAAGGGCATTGAGTACTGATTGACCGTCCGCGAGTAGGGTCAGCGTTCGTACCGCTGGTTCAGCGAAGTCCGGTGTGAGCCCGGCGCTGTCCCGCAGCTGTGAAGCCTCCTCGGAGGATGAGCCAGATCGCCTGGCCAGTGGTGCACGAAAACCGCTCTCGAGGAAAAGGGCCATTCGTGAGAAATCGTGTACTCGCTCTCTGTCTTGCTGTCGCGCTCGTAGCGGCGTGCGGTAGCGACTCCAAACCGGCAGCGACGGCCAGTTCGTCGTCATCGGCGCCAAAGCCCACGAAGATCGTGTCGCTTTCCGCCACTGCTACCGAGTTCCTGTTTGCAATCGGTGCGGGTCCGCAGGTGGTCGCGGTCGACGACCAGTCGACTTTCCCCGCCGAGGCACCGAAGACCGGCTTGTCCGGTCTCACGCCGAACGTCGAGGCGATCGCCGGGTTTCAGCCCGACCTCGTGGTCATCCCCAACGACACGGCTGGTCTCGTGGCCGGCCTCACGAACCTGGGTATCAAGTCCCTGATCCAACCTCCGGCGACCAAGCTCGAGGACAGCTACGAGCAGGTGCGTGAACTCGGCACCATCACCGGACATGGCGGCGAAGCCGATCGGCTCGCGGCGACGATGAAATCCGACATCGACGCGCTGGCGAAGCAGGTCCCCCAACAGTTGTCGAACAAGACCTATTACTACGAGCTCGACAACACCTTCTTCACCGCGACGTCGAAGTCGTTCATCGGTGCTGTCATCAACGTGACGGGTCTGAAGAACATCGGCGACGCGGTGGACGACGGCAGTGGCTTTCCGCAGCTCTCGCAGGAGAAGATCGTCCAGTCGAATCCGGACTTCATCTTCCTCGCGGACACGAAATGCTGCGGTCAGTCGAAGACCACCGTGAGCCAACGCCCCGGGTGGTCGACGATCAGCGCGGTGAAGACCGGACACATCGTCGAGCTCGACGACGACATCGCATCCCGTTGGGGGCCCCGAATCGTCGACCTGCTTCGCAAGGTCGTCGAGGGCGTCAAGGCGTGAGCGCGTGACCGACCGCGCCCGAGGAACGACGCTGCGTCCCAGCGTCCTCCTCGGCGCGGTGCTCACGGTCGTTGTCGTCTCGCTGCTCGGCTTGACGATCGGACCAACCTCGATCAGCCCATTCGATGCGCTCCGAGAGGTCGGCAGCCATCTGCCGCTGCTGCACATCCGTTCGCCGCTCGCACCCACGCAGGCGGCCATCGTCTGGGACCTCCGGTTCCCGCGCGTGGTGCTCGCCCTCGTGGTCGGCGGGATGCTCGCCCTGTGTGGCGGCTCGTACCAGGGGGTGTTCCGCAACCCGCTGGCGGACCCGTACTTGCTGGGCGTGGCCGCGGGTGCCGGGTTCGGTGCGACGCTGGCCATCGTGGCCGGGTTGCACAGCAGCGGCACGACGTCGGATCTCATTCCGTTGGCCGCGTTCGCTGGCGCGCTGGCGGCGGTGGCGATCACGTACGCCGTCGGTGCAACGGGGGATCGCCGCCGCTCTTCGGTCTCGCTGCTACTGGCCGGCGTCGCCATCACGAGTTTGTTGACCGCGATGCAGACATTCGTGCAGCAGCGCGAGACCGACACGATCCGCGAGGTGTATTCGTGGATCCTCGGGCGACTGACGACCGCGGGCTGGCACGACGTCGTGCTCGTGCTGCCGTACGCCGTTGTGAGCTCGGCGGTCTTGCTCGCGCATCGGCGCACGCTCGATGTGCTGAGCGTCGGTGACGATGAGGCCGCGAGCCTCGGCCTGCACACGACACGCGTGCGCGCGATCGTCGTGGTGGCCGCGTCGCTGGGTACGGCCGCCGCAGTGTCGGTGAGCGGCCTGATCGGTTTCGTCGGGATCATCGTCCCGCACACGATTCGCTTGCTCGGCGGCGCGAGCTATCGAGTGATCCTGCCTTTGTCGCTGTTGCTCGGCGGCGCCTTCCTCGTCGGCGCAGACATTGTGGCGCGCACCGCGCTCGCACCGGCCGAGGTGCCGATCGGTGTCATCACGGCGTTCTTCGGCGCTCCGTTCTTCATCCTGGTGCTGCGCACGCGAAGGATGCTGGCGTGACGGCCGCCGAGATCCGGTGTCGCGAGGTGAGCGTTCGCCTCGGCGGGCAGACGATCGTGTCGGACGTGGTGTTGGCTGTTCCGGCCGGAGGGTGGGTGGCCGTCGTCGGACCCAACGGTGCCGGCAAGACGACGTTGTTGCGAGCGGTGGCCGGACTCGTGGCCTACGACGGCGTCATCGAGGTCGGCGGGGAATCGATGGTGGGCCTTTCACAGCGGGCCAGAGCCCGGGCTGTCGCGGTCGTGCCCCAAGATCCGATCGTGCCGTTCGGGCTGAGCGTGCTCGACTACGTCCTGCTCGGACGGACGAGCCACATCAGCCGGTTCGGCGTCGAAGGCCCGGATGACATGGCCGTGGCCCGAGACGTGCTGCAACAGCTCGAGCTGAGCCCGCTCGCGCCCCGGCGTATCGAAACATTGTCGGGCGGCGAGCGGCAGCGCACGGTGCTGGCCCGGGCGCTCGTTCAAAACGCCCCAGTGCTCCTCCTCGACGAACCGACGACTGCACTCGACATCGGCCACCAGCAGGAGGTACTCGACCTCGTCGATGAGCTGCGACGCGATCGAGGACTGACCGTGCTCTCGACGATGCACGACCTCACTCTGGCGGCGCAGTACGCGGAGTCACTCGTGCTGCTCGATCGCGGGCGCGTGGTGACGGCCGGATCAGCCGACGATGTGCTGACCGAGGACAACCTCAGTCGTTACTACGGCGCCCGAGTTCGCGTTGTACGCGACGGCGACACAATGGTGATCGTTCCGTTGCGCTCGTCCGTTGAGGACGTACCTACGTTCCGCTGAGCTTCGCGACGACCGGTGCCATCGGTTCCATTCCATCCTTTTGCAGCACGAAGTACGAGATGCCCCAACGGTCGCGAGCGGCGCGCAGCTTGTCGCAGATCTCGTCGACGGTGCCGAACCACGCGTAGGGCAGCTCGAGCGCCTCGTCGGGCGTGACACCGAATGCGCCCGCCAAGCTCTCCGCGAGGGTGCGGGCGTCATCAGTGACCATGGCGAAGAAGACGAGGATGTTGAGCTCGAGATCGTCGAACCGGTCGCCGGCGGCATCGCGCACCCACTGCACCTTCTCGTCGACGCGCGACGCAACGGCGTCCAGCCCGGCGGCCGCGGTGATCTCCCCAGCGTCCAGACGCGGGTTGATGCCGACGATGTCTGCGTTTTGTGCCGCGATCCGGAGCACCTTGGGTCCACCACCACCGATGAGAATCGGCGGGTGCGGTTGCTGCAACGGCTTGGGCAATCCGTCCAGACCGTCGATCGTGTAGTGCTCGCCTTTGAAGCTGAACGCGCCGGGAGCCCACAGTCCGCGGTACACCTCGAGGGCTTCGACCATGCGGGCGATGCGCACGCCGTCACGGTCCTTTGGGATGCCGGCCTGCTCGTAGTCGGTGGTCATCCACCCGGCCCCGATGCCGAACTCAACGCGACCGCCCGACAGCACGTCGATGGTCGCGATTTCCTTGGCCAGCACGACCGGGTGCTTGTAGTCGTTGTCGAAGACGAGCGCGCCGACCTTGAGGTCGGTGGTGACGTCGGCGGCGGCCATCATCGCGGGGACCGGCGCGAGCTGGTCGCCGAAATGGTCGGGCAGGAAGAGCGAGCTGTAGCCCAGATCTTCGGCCTTGCGGGCCAAGTTGGCCCACTCGGTTGCGTTTGCGGCGGTCGACGCTTGCACGCCGAATCGGAACTTCCTCGGGTGAGCCATTGGTCGCGCACGCTACCGACTCGGCTTCTCGGGCGCGTGGGTCGTGGCTTGCCGCGCCACTAACGTCGTGCCCGTCGTGCGCTACTTCTACCGGCTTTGCGCGATCTGCTTGGTGACCGCGCTCAGCGCGGCGACCCTGGTGTTCGCGCTCGTGCCGCAGGTGACGTCACTCTTCCAGGCCGCACGCAGCGAGGCCGAATCCATCAACCTCGATCCGCTGCCGCAGCGGTCGTTGCTCTACGACTTGAACGGCCGGCTCATCGGCCCGCTGCCGGCCGTGGAGAACCGTTCACCGGTCGGGCTCGATCAGATCCCGTCGCTGGTGAAGCGGGCGATCCTCTCGGTCGAGGACGAGAACTTCTACAGCCACAAAGGTGTGAACCTGCGGGCGACCCTACGAGCGTTGTTCACCAACGTGCAGTCGGGCTCGGTCGAGCAGGGCGGTTCGACGGTCACGATGCAGGTCGTCAAGAACGCGCTGCTCACCCCTGAACGCAATCTGTCCCGCAAGACCCGCGAGGCCATCCTGGCGTACCGGCTCGAGCAGATCATGACGAAGGACGAGATCCTCGAGCGCTACATGAACACGGTGTATTTCGGAAACGGTGCTTATGGCGTTCAGGCTGCGGCCGAGACGTACTTCGGCAAGGACGTGGGCCGGCTCGATTGGCCTGAGGCCGCGCTGTTGGCGGCGATGATCCGCGACCCGCGCGACTACGACCCGTTCACCAATCCGCAACTCGCCATCGAACGTCGCCACATTGCGCTGCAACGCATGGTGGAGACGAACGACCTCACGCAGGCCGAGGCCGACCTGTACGCCTTCACGCCGCTGCCGAGCTTTCCGTCGCAGGTGGCCGCGCCGCCGAAGGACTACTTCATCGAACAGGTGAAGCAGCAGTTGCTCGACGACCCCTCGTTCAATCTCGGAGACGACTACACCACGCGCTACAACGCCGTCTTCAAGGGCGGGCTGCGTATCTACACCACCCTCGACCCCGTGCTGCAACTGCAAGCTCTGGCCGCGCGCAACAGCACGTTGCCGAACGAGGATCCGCGCGGTCTTTTCGTCATCGGAGGGCGAACGACGAACACCGACCTTGCGTGTCCGCGCCTCAATGACGGCAACGGGCACTGCCTTGGGACTGTCGCGATGGTGAGCGTCGAGCCCTCGACCGGTGCCGTGCGCGATCTCGTCGGTGGGCCCGGGTTCGAGAACTGGAAGTACGACCTGGCCACGCAGGCAACCCGCCAGCCCGGGTCGGCGATGAAGGCATTCGTGCTGGCGGCCGCGCTCGAGAACGGCCTCGTCATCAACGACTCGGTCGACGGCGGTGCATGTGCGATCAAGAACCCCGGCGGGACCCCGAACCCCTACGTCCAGAAGGGTGAAGGGGGCGTCGCCAGCTTGGTGAGCCAGACCGCGCATTCGGTGAACTGCGCGTTCCTCCGCCTCGGCCAGATCGTCGGGATCGACAAGGTCATCGACCAAACCCGCAAGATGGGCGTCGTGGCGCCCTTGCAGAATGTCGTGTCGTTCCCGCTCGGCGTCAACCCGATCTCGCCGCTCGAGATGGCGGGGGCGTACGCCGCGATCGCCAACGACGGTCTCTACAACTCGCCGTACTTCGTCGACAAGATCACCGACGCGGACGGCAATGTGATCTACGAGCACGAAGCGACGCCACAACGAGTGATGTCGACGCAATCCGCCCGCCAAGAGATCGTTGCGCTCCGTGCCGTCGTGACCGGCGGCACGGGCACTCGGGCGCAGCTGTCGGACCGGCCCGTGGCGGGCAAGACAGGCACGACCGACAAGCACGGCGACGCCTGGTTCATCGGCTTCACACCGCAGTTGGCCACGGCGGTTTGGATGGGAAACCCCGAATCGGTCGTGCCGATGAACGACGTCGGCGGAATCAACGTCTTCGGCGGTACGTTCCCCGCGCTGGTGTGGCACAACTTCATGAAAGACGCGATGGGAGGACTGCCGGTCGTGACGTTCGAGGCACCCGGGTCAGCCCGTGGCGGAAAGTTCCAGGAGCCCAAGGGCAAAGAGGTGCCAAGGGCGACCAGTACGACGACGGACGACGGCTCGAGCGCGAGCTCGAGCTCGAGTTCCAACTCGAGCTCAGGCTCATCGCCTCCGACGACGCCTCCGCCCACGACCGTTCCGGTTGAAACCCTTCCATCGACGACCGTGCCGGCCCAGGGCGGCGGCGACACCGGCGCCGGCCCGTGACCGCGCTCGAGGACCTCCTGGCCGTGCAAGGCTTCGACACGACGAGCGATCAGCTGCGGCACCGCCGCGCCCACCTTCCCGAGCGAGCCGAGCTGGCGGCCTCCCAGTCCAAACTGCGGGCGCTCGACCAACAGGCCGGCGCGGTTCAGGCGCAACGTGATGAGCTGACCCGCAACGAGAAGCGTCTCGAGGACGAGATCGCCATGGTTCGCGAGAAGGCCGAGCAGACCAACAAGACGCTGTACTCCGGCTCGATCAACATCCCGCGCGAGCTCACCGCGCTGCAGGACGAGATTCAGGCACTGACGCGGCGTCAACGTCAACTCGAGGACCAAGAGCTCGAGCTCATGGAGCAGGCCGAGCCGCTCGATGCAGAGCTGGTCACCTTCGCGACCGACCGCGCGACGCTCGACGACCAAGCCATCGGCTTGATGGCCCGTATCGCCGAGGAAGAAGTATCGATCGACGCCGAACTCGCCGAGGTCACCGCGAAGCGTTCCGAAGCCGCGGCGCTGATTCCCGCGGAGTTGCTGCAGGAATACGAGAGTCTGCGAGGCGCGCTGAGCGGTATCGGAGTCGCCCGGCTCTCGGGCAACCGCTGCGAGGGTTGCCACCTCACGCTGTCTGCGGTCGACGTCGATCGCATCCGCCATGAGCCGCCCGGCACGGTCGCGCACTGCACCGAGTGCAGCCGGATCCTGGTGCCCTGACTTGTTCTTCTGGTTCATCGGTGTCGGTTGGCTGCTGGTCGTCGCCGTGTTCCAGAGCCCGGCACTCGACTACCGGCTGGTGATGCTCGGCAGCGTGGTGCCGCTCGCCGATGTCGTGACCGGAGGGGTGTGGATCCTGCACACGCTGTTGGCGTCCGTCGTGGTGCTGGCCGTGGTGATGCTGGCGACGCAGCGACGCCGACTCGTTCGTCGGCGGTGGTTGGGCCTACCGATTGGAATGTTCGTGCACCTCGTCCTGGATGGCTCGTGGACGAACACGAACGTGTTCTGGTGGCCGGCATTCGGTACCTCGTTCGGCCGAGACCGCTTGCCCGAGCTCGATCGAGGCGCGCTGGTGGTGGTGATGGAGCTGGCCGGCCTGGCCGCGTTGCTCTACGCGTCGAACCGCTTCGGCCTGCGCGACCCCCGGGCTCGTGGTCGCTTTCTGCAGACAGGACAACTCCCGCGTTAGGAATGCGCCAGTGCTGATCATCGTGCGCCATGGACAAACCGAAGCGAACGCACGCGGCGTGCTGCTGGGGCGGTCCGACCCGCCGCTCGACGGGACCGGACGCGACCAGGCATCGGCCGTGGCTGCAGAGCTCGCGCCCTTGAAGAAGACGACGCGGGTGATCAGCAGCCCCTTGCGCCGTACCCGCGAGACCGCGGCGATCATCGCTCGCGAAGGTCTCGTCGACATCGATGAACGCTGGATCGAGTTGAACTACGGCGTGTTCGAAGGCAAGCCCGTGCTCGACATCTCCATGGACACATGGACCCAGTGGCGTACGGACCCGGACTTCGCCCCCGAAGGCGGGGAGACGTTGCGGGCCCTGGGCCAGCGTGTCTCGAAAGCGTGCGCGGAGCTGCTGGCCGCCGGCATCGACGACGATGTGATCGTGGTGACCCACGTGTCGCCCGTCAAAGCGGCCGTCGTGTGGGCACTCGACGTCGGCAACGAGGTCACGTGGCGCATGTACGTCGCCCCCGGCTCCATCACGCGCATCGCGGATCGTCGCCATGGGCCCGTGCTGGTTGCCTTCAACGAGACGCCGTGGTCGAGCTCTGGAGGTATCGGCGAGTCGGACGGCTGACACCGATCGCTACCATGGCTGTGACGGTGAGTCGGCTGGGTGGCCGCGGCACCGGTCGTCTTCGGAAGGCACGGTGTCGAGGAAAGTCGGGACTCCATAGGGCAGGGTGCTGGCGAGAGCCAGGACGGGGTGACCTGTCGGTTCAGGGCAGCAGAGAGCAGACCGCCGATGGCTGCGGAGGCGCAGCACAGGTAAGGGTGAAACGGTGCGGTAAGAGCGCACCAGCGTCCGGGGTGACCCGGGCGGCTTGGTAACCCCCACCCGGAGCAAGGCCAAGCAGGGGATGACTGGCCCGGTCGACATCCCCAGGTAGGCCGCTTAGATGGATGGCCACCGCTCGCTTCGGCGAGTACAGGATCCCGCTTATAGGTCGGCTCACCGTCACCCCCTCTGACCTGCGGTTTTGCGGGAGGAATGTTGGACGTACGGGGTGTATGCGTATACGCTTACACCTGTGAAGGTCTCCGAGATCATCGATCGGGCGAAGGGGTCGTCGGGGCTATCCGTCCGTGCCATGGCAGGACGGGCACAAGTTGCAGCGTCGACGATCACCAGGATCCGTGCCGGAACCCTTGCCCCGACGCTTCCTCTCGTCGAACGCCTCGTCGATGCGGCGGGATACGACCTTCAGCTCGAGCTGCGCCGGTCCGGAACGCCGAGAACGCCGAGGCTCGGCAACCTCGCGGACGCATGGTCGCGCCAAAGGGGACGCGTTCGACTCGATTGGACGCGATGGCGAGCGTTCCTCGACGACATGTCCCTGCATCCGGACAGGGTTCCGGACGCGATCTATGTCCCGCCGCCTCCCGCTGGAGAGAAGATCATTGACGCTCTTCTCGCTGCGGTAGCAGAGAAGCTCGCCGAGGATGCCGGCTTGCCCGCGCCAGCCTGGTGCGTCGCTGCCCCAAGTCTTGACGAGCCGTACGAACCCCGGGTCGCGCGCCAGATACCCGGACGTACTGTGCCGCCGCAACTCGCAAGGCGTGGCCTGCTGATCGACGCCGAGAGCCTCTGGCGCGACCGCGCGGATGACGGCGAGTAGCCAGTCCATGTCAGCTGGTTCGTCGCCGGACATCCCGCTCGACGCGGTTGTCATCGAGCAATACGTGGCCGAGGTAGCGGAGCACCTTCAACCTGATGGCGAGCGCCGGGTTCTGGTCGTTGTTGGTGGCGCGTTGCTCGCATGGCACGGCCTGCGCGACACAACGCGCGACGTCGACAGCGTTCGTCGTCTCGACGAGGAGCTCAAAGCCGCAGTCGCCGCAGTCGGCGCACGTCACGGTTTGGCGACCACGTGGCTCAACGACCGAGCCGCCTCGTTCTTGCCGGCGACGTTCCGCGAGGACGGGTGCACCGTGCTCCTCGATCATCCGGCGCTTCTTGTACTGGGCGCGCCCCTCGACCAAGTGTTCCTCATGAAGCTCTATGCAGCCCGTGCAGCCGACACTGCGGATCTTGAGATTCTTTGGCCTCTCTGTTCGTTCGAGTCGCCCGAGCACGCGGTCGCTGCATTTCACGATGCGTATCCGCATCTCGAACCGGACGAGCAGCTAGCGGCATTCATACGCAGCTTGTCCGGAGCAGAGGACCTTTGACTCTCAACGCCGATACAAACGCCCCGGCGCGCGTGCATCGACGCTCAGGCCGCGAGCAGGCTGCGCGAGGACGTGAACGCGCTCCGCGATGAATCACGCGGCATCGCTCGTAGCCGCGTTCTGGGACTCTTGGATATTGCGTGGGCCCAGCGGGTCGCCGGGCCCGCCGGGCGTAGTCTGGGCAATGCTCACGGACCCATCAGTTCGGGGTGACGGCTTCGTCGTCCGAGCCGGAGTACGTGTGCATTACCAGGTGTTCGGGGAGGGCCGACGGACGGTCCTGCTTCTCCCATCGTGGTCCGTGGTGCACTCGGGTCTTTGGGCGAGGCAGGTTCCACATCTTGCGGGCCATTACACAGTCATCGCGTTCGACGGGCGCGGCAACGGTGCGTCGGACCGACCGACCGGCCCCGACGCGTACTCGGACTGGGAGTTCGCGGCAGACGCGCTCGCGGTGCTCGATTCACTGGGGGTCGAGGACGCTGTGGTCGTGTCGATGTCTGGCGGCGCTGCCTCGGGGCTCATCTTGGCAGCGAGCTCGCCGGAGCGGGTCTCCGCATCGATATTCATCGCGCCCGGACTCTCGCTCACACCCCCGTACCCGGATCGTGCGGCAGCCAGTGCACTCTTCGATGCGCCTCAATCCAGCTATGACGGTTGGCTGAAGTTCAATCGGCACTACTGGCTCGAGGACTGGCAGGGTTTCCTTGAGTTCTTCTCGGCCGAGTGCTTCAGCGAGCCTGACTCGGCTGAGGAGATCCGACAGTGGGTCGATATGGGCCTTCAGACATCGCCTCAGGTGATCCTCGACACGGTCGAGGCCGACGGTCCCGACGCGGAGGAGGAACGACGCCTCATTGCTTCGCTTTCCCAACCCGTGCTCGTGATCCACGGGACGGACGACCACGTGATCCCCATCGCGCGAAGTGAGGAACTTGCAAGGCTCACCGGGGGAACGCTCGCAGTCGTCGACGGCTCAGGCCATGAGCCGCAGTACCGCCATGCCGTCGAGGTCAACGCAGTGCTCGACACGTTCCTCAACGAGCACTACCCGCCAATCGGTGAACCGGCGCAGCCGAAGAATTGAGCGCGAGTGATCGACCGTCCTGTACGTGGCCTTCTGGGTGTGCTGTTCGAGCGGCCCTATGGCGTGCGCTCGGAGCGACCTCTGCACGTGCGCCGCGAACTTTCTACGACCTCTGGCCGATGGACTGAGTTCCGGTTGGGCGCATCGTCCGTGAGACGAGCGAGGGAGACGAGTCCGTGACCGCAACTGATGTGATGCCAACGGTGTTCGAGGCCGATTTGCCGACGCTGGCGTCGATGAGCCCGGAGTACCAGGACGATCCGCACCTCTTGAACCGCGAGGCGCTGGCGCAGGGTCCGATTGCCATGGGGCCGTTCGGACCGGAAGTGCTCGGCTACGACGCCGTGCAGACGGTGCTCCGCGACCGCCGATTCCAGATGCCACCCGGACTAGGGCTCGAGATGCAGGGCATCACGTCCGGACCGGTCTGGGATCGGGCGGTCTCCGGGATCTTGAGCCTCAACGGCGCCGATCACACTCGTCTGCGCAAGCTGGTGGCGCGCGCGTTCACACCTCGAGCGGCCGAGCGCCTGCGGGCCAAGATGGTCGAAGTCATCGACGAGTTGGTGGAACCGGCGACGGCAATCGGCGCGTGTGACGTCGTGGCCGACATCGCACGCTCGTATCCGATTCCTGTCATCTGCGAGCTGCTGGGCGCACCCCGCGAGGACTGGGAGCGGCTCTCAACCTGGACCGAAGACGCCTTCAAGATCTTCAACTTCAACGTCGTCAACGACGCGCCGGACATCTTGCGCGCATTCGACGAGCTCGACGCCTACATCGAGGCGATGGTCGACGAACGTCGGCATGCATTGCGCGACGACCTGCTCTCCGAGCTCATCCGGGCCGAGGACCACGGCGACCGTCTCACGCATGACGAGCTGAAGATGCTCGCGGTGGCCGTCCTCACGGCCGGGACCGACACCACTCGCAATCAGCTGGCGGCCGCAGTCGAGGTGTTCTGCGCTCATCCCGAGCAATGGGACCGTTTGATGCGCGAGCCGGCGCTCGCTTTGCAGGCTGTCGACGAGGTGATGCGCTACGCGCCGGTCATCTTCGGCACCATGCGCGTGGCGGTAGAAGACGTCGAGCTCTGCGACGTGATCATCCCGGCGGGCACGCTCGTCGGCGCGACGACCGCCGCGGCGAATCGCGATCCCGCGGTATTCGTCGACCCGGACACGTTCGACATCACTCGTCAGGAGTCGGCACCGATGCTCACCTTCGGCGGCGGCGTCCACTACTGCTTGGGCGTGCACTTGGCGAAGGCCGAGTTGGCCGAGGCGTTGACACTCATGGCCCGACGGATGCCCAGGCTCCGCCAAACCGGACCCGCGCCGTGGAAGCCGGTGTTTGGCATCAGCGGCCCGCTCTCGTTGCCGGTCGTATTCGAGCCGGGCCACTAGCGGTCGCGCTCGTACCATGTCACCGGTGGGCAGCCGCGGGGCCCTCGAGAGCCGAACGGCCACGTTCGTGATGGGCGACGTGGTCGGTTCGACCCGCCTGTGGGCGGAGCAACCAGAGCGCATGCCGGACCGCTTGGCCGCGCTCGACACGATCGTCGACAACGCGGTTGCCGCTTGCGACGGGGAGCGTCCGGTCGAGCAAGGTGAGGGCGACAGCTTCGTGACGATGTTCGCCCGCGCCGCCGATGCCCTGCGGTTCGCGATCGATGTGCAACGAGGACTGCGCGACGAAGAGCTCGATGTGCGGATGGCCATTCACACTGGTGACGCTGACCGCCGCGACGACGGCCGCTGGCTCGGCCCTGCTCTCAACCGCTGCGCCCGGTTGCGGGCCCTTGCCACCGGCGGTCAGGTGCTCGTCTCCGCGGCGACGACCGAACTCGTCATCGACGCGCTCCCGACCGAGGCTTCGCTACGCGACCTCGGACGGCACAGGCTCCGCGACTTGGCCAGTCCGGAGCGGGTCCGCCAGCTCTGTCACCCCGATCTGATCGCCGACTTCGCACCACTGCGCTCGCTCGATCATCTTCCCAACAACCTGCCAGTGCAGCTCACGAGCTTCGTCGGCCGCGACGACGAGATCGCCACCGTCAGCGCATTGCTCGACGAGCATCGTCTGGTCACGCTCACCGGTGCCGGCGGCGCAGGCAAGACGCGGCTGGCGTTGCACGTGGTCGCGGAACGGCTCGACGACGCCCCTGACGGAGTGTGGCTCGCCGACCTCGCGGGCATCGTCGATAGCGATCTGGTACCGGGGGCCCTGGCGCACGCGATGGGCGTGATCGAACAACCGCTGCAGTCGATGTCCAACACCGTCGCGTACCGCCTCGCGGACGCCAAGGCGCTCGTCGTCCTCGACAATTGTGAGCACCTTCTGGACGCGTCGGCCGCGCTGGCCGACAAACTCCTGCGTACCTGTCCTGATGTGCGCCTGGTCGCCACGAGCCGCGAACCACTCGGCGTCGACGGCGAGGTTTCCTACCGCGTGCCGTCGCTGGCTGAACCCGAGTCGATTCGGTTGTTCACCGAGCGGGCCACCGCCGCCCGTCCCAGCTTTCAACTCGACGACCGCACCTCGGACGCGGTGGTGTCGATATGCCATCGTCTCGACGGGCTCCCACTCGCGATCGAACTGGCGGCCGCCCGAGTACGGGCCATGGCACCGGCCGAGATCGCCGCACAGCTCGATGATCGCTTTCGGCTGCTCAGTGCCGGACGCCGCGGATCGCTTCCCCGCCAGCGGACACTCGAAGCCTCGGTGCAGTGGAGCCACGACCTACTGACCGAATCGGAGCAGATCGTGCTGCGGCGATTGTCAGTGTTCGCCGGCGGCTTCACCCTCGATGCCGCCGAGCAGGTCGTGAGCGGCGACGGC
>JBEEGD010000003.1:0-2881 GCA_041166685.1 Acidimicrobiaceae bacterium
CATCCCGCTGCTGTTCATCCTGGCCATCCCGCTGCGGGGCAACGGCCGAGTGCTACCCACGACCGTCCCGATGCTGTTCATGGCCAGCCTCGGCATCGTCCTCGGCGGGATCACGACACTGTTGGTCGCCCGATCTGTCGCCGAACCGCTGGCCGCGCTGCGCGGCGGCCTGGACCGGGTACGCAAGGGCGAGCTTGACGTAGAAGTGCCCGTCGACAACGGCGGTGAGCTCGGCTGGGTACAGGTCGGCTTCAACGACATGGTCGTCGGTCTCCGAGAACGTCGCCGACTGCAGGATTTGTTCGGCGGATACGTCGGCGACGACGTCGCCCGTCACGCGCTGGCCGAGGGTGTACACCTCGGCGGAGAGCTGCGAACCGCGACCGCGTTGTTCGTTGATCTGGTCGACTCGACCGGCTTGGCCCTGCGCCGTCCTCCTGAAGAGGTCGTCGCATTGCTCAACGACTTCTTCGCCGCGGTCATCGATGCGGTCACCGCCGAAGACGGTTGGGTCAACAAGTTCCAAGGAGACGCCGCCCTGTGCGTCTTCGGCGCGCCCGCGCACGACCCGGCGCACGCTGCTCGGGGCCTACGGGCAGCGCGGGACCTCCGCTCCCGGCTCGAACGCCTCGCTGAGCGCTGGCCCGGCCTCGACGCCGGCATTGCGGTGTCCTCGGGTCCCGTCGTGGCCGGCAACGTCGGAAACGAACGACGACACGAATACACGATCATCGGTGACGCCGTGAACGAAGCCGCGCGTCTCACCGACGTGGCCAAGAACCGCCCGGAGCGAGTGGCCGTCAGCGGGTCGGCTGTATCCGAAGCCGGTAGCGAGGCCGAACATTGGCACCAAGTGGACCGAATCGTCGTACGCGGCCGACAGCTCGACACGCTCGTGTTCGTGCCCGTGGCGCCCTGACCGTCGCGAACCGAAACAAGCCCTCGCATGGCCGGCCCGGAGAGGGCGGCTGGATCATCGCAGCGCAGCAACGGGCGCATACGTGCCGATAGCGAGTGCACGAGCGCTTGACTGGTACGCAGGGATGGACGTCGCGTCGAAGGCCGTGATTCGTGGTGGCCGAGACCTTTTTCCTTTACATCCAGGACGCGTACGGTTGTCGAGATGACGGACATCGCGGCACCCTCCGATGGTCTCATGCGCACACCCGGCGCGACGGTGGCGGGGATCGTCGGCTCGCTTGGGCTCGTCGCGGCGATCTGGGCGGCGGATCAGATCCGGATCGGTGCTGGCGTCGACGTAGCCGCTGTCACGCTCGCGACTTGCTACGCGACCTACGCCGGAGTCGCGCTCGCCCGAGGTGACTCACGCGAGATCGGAGTCGAGAACGCTTTCCTCGGACTGGGACTCGTCTTCGTCGGTCTCGGACTTTGGCACCACCCCGCATGGCTAGCCTTTGGATGGGCATTGCACGGTGGCTGGGACTTCCTGCATCGCCGCGACAGACACGTGCTCGGCGTCCAAGGCGTACCGCCGTGGTACGTCGTGACCTGCATGGTGTGGGACCCAATCGTCGCCATTGGCATCTTGCTCGTCCTGTAGACGCTCGGGGAAGTGATGCCGATCTCGCGGGCGGGGTGCAGCTCCGAGTGGGGTCACTCTCGCGGCTGAGAGGCGTGCGGAACGAGTTCGGCTGGTGCACTCTGGTTACGTGAAGCGCCCACCGCTGTTGGTTCGAATGGCGTTCTACATGCGCTTTCCGGTGCCGCGCCCGTGGAGGTCGTGGGCGCGAGACCAGATTGAAATCATCTACGGCGATCACCCGTCCGAAGAACAGACGCGATTCACCTGGGGGTCGGCAGCTTTGGGGGTGATACCCGCAAGGAGGAGAAGTCCCGCGCAACGAAAGCTGATGCGATTGCACGCCGTCGGCCTCCGTTCTGACGGGTCACCAATGCCACCCGAGGGACCGTGGCAAGACCCGACCGGATGGTCAGACAGGTCGCTGCTCCTTCTCCCCGTCCTGTTTCCCATGTGCGTGATCGGCACGTCCGCACTGATCGCCTTCGTTGCCCTTCGCTTCGGATAGCCAACCGGAACGTGCCGCTTCCGGACAATGATGGTACGGCGTCACGCAATCGGAATCCGGAGGCGGTTCATGACCGAGACCTATGAGGAGTTCCGACGTCGGCTGCTCGAGCGGCATCAGAAGAACGCAACGAGCGCTCTGTCGACGGCTGGCGACGTAGTGATGGTTGGCGGTCTTGCTCTCGGGCTGGTCACGCGCCAGGCACGAGTCGCGATTGCGGGTGTGGCTCTCGGGCTCGGTGTCGCCGCGTTCGCGCACGTCTTCCAGCCCGGTACCCTCGGCGATGAGGTCGGAGCAATCCTTCGTCATCCACTGTGGGCCGTGCGAGCAGAAACGGGCCGGATCGCGGGACGAGTGGCGTAGCGCATACGTGCCGATCTCGCGGCTTCATCGGTAGCGCCGATCTCGGTCGAGCACATCCGGCATTGTGCGTGGGTGACCGAGGCCACCGATGCTGTCGCACGACACGTGGAGGCGTTCTTCGTAGATCATGCAGTCAGTCGCCTTCGCGCGATTCCTGGTCTCGAAACAGCAGGTAAGCGCGTCCCCGAATTTGAGATCCATCGCTCCGCCCGGTCCACGGTTGAATTTGTGGACCTACTCAACCCTCGGATGCTGGGACGCAGTTAGGCGAGATCGACGAGTCTGACGAGAGGCCAGTTTCAGTGACCGTGTGATCAGTCGCGCGGTCTACGCGCGGTCTCGGACGCTCGCTGACCGGATTGAGACGAGCCGAAATGATCCTCTGATTCGCTGAACGTCCAGCTCAGCGACCTGTCGGAGCTTCACCTTCGGGGAAGCTTGATCGCCTTGTCCGAGATGATGTTCTTCTG
>JBEEGD010000004.1:0-6214 GCA_041166685.1 Acidimicrobiaceae bacterium
GCGAAGCCGGCTGACCCGCAGACGTAACAAGTGGCGTCACCACGGACCAGCGGCGCGAGATCGTCGGCGGTCAGTCGACCGACGGGCCGTCGGTTCTCGGCTGGCTTCCCGCGCGTGTAGATCACAGTCACGTCGTCGCTCGCGAGCTCGTCGGCGTAGATGAGAGCTTGTGGTGTTCGCGCCGACACCACCAAGTGGGCGATCGACTGGCCGCGGACGCGCCGCGCGAGTCGCAACATGGCCATCAACGGGACGACGCCGGAGCCGCCGCCGACAAGGAGTGCCGGCGTGGTGCCGTCCCAGACGAACCAGCCGCCGATCGGGCCTCGGACTTCGAGCGTGTCGCCGATGGTGAGTTCGTCATGCAGGTATCCGGACACCTCCCCGTCGCGCAACCGTTCGACGGTGAGCTCGATTTCGTTCCCGGAGTCGGGCGGTGATGCGACGGAGTACGAGCGTTGCGCGCGGTAGCCGTCGGGGGCGGTGAGCCGTACGAGGTAGTGCTGGCCGGCAAGGTGCGTCTCGGGTTGCGGAAGTGAGAGTCGGAATGTCTTCACTGTCGGCGCCTCGTCACGGATGTCGACGACGGTTGCGTCCTGCCACGGTCCGACGGGTGGAACCTCAGTCACCTTGGTAGCGCTGCTCCGTCCACGGGTCGCCACGGTCGTGGTAGCCGCGTTCTTCCCAGAAGCCGGGTTCGTCGTGGTCGAGGAGTCGAAGGCCGGCGATCCACTTTGCGCTCTTCCAGAAGTAGAGATGTGGTACCAACAGCCGCGCCGGACCGCCGTGTTCGCGCGGGAGTGGCGCGCCGTCGACTTCCCAGGCCACCCACGCGCGGCCGCCGGTGACGTCGTCGACCGGAAGGTTGGTGGTGTACCCGGTGTGCGAGAAGGCCATCACGTGGGTGGCGGACGGCTGCGGCTTGGCGATCTCGAGGAGCGTGTCGATGGATACGCCGCTGAAGGACATGCCGAGCTTTGACCATGTGGTCACGCAGTGGATGTCGCCTTCGTAGCCGCTGGGCGGTAGGCCGTGGATTTCGTCCCAGGTCCATGAGGTCGGGTTCTCGGCGAGACCCTCGACGCGGAACGACCAGTCGGCGGTGTCCAACTTCGGCGTCACCTCAGCGGTGAGCACGGGCCACGATCCGCCGGTGTCGTACTGGCCGGGTGGCAGCCGAGCGTCGCGAGGCCCCTTCCGGCCAGTGAAAGCGCGCGTGAAGCGGCTCACGAATGAGACTCCGAAAGCATCGTCATGTCCGCTCCTGTTTCAGCTGCAGCGGCATCGAACACGTTACGCCGGGTTCCTTGGCCGGCGAGGAGCTCACGCAAACGGACGCGCGCAGTACGCGCGATCGGCATCTTCCGGATTGTCCGCGGCGTCCAAGGCGATCGCGGGTCTACCGTGCGATCGTGCTCGACGAGAACGCCGTCAACACGCTGATTCGTGCCTACGTCGTCGCGGTCGATCGTCGAGGTGTAGTGGCATGGCCAAGCTGATCTACGTGTCGAACGTGTCCCTCGACGGCTACATCGAGGACGAGCACGGCAGGTTCGACTGGACCGCGCCCGACGACGAGTTGTTCGCGTTCATCACCGACCTTGTGCGATCCGTCGGCACCTACCTTTACGGGCGGCTCCTGTACGACACGATGGCCGTCTGGGAGACCGACCCCGCCCTGGCCGCCCAGTCGGAACTCATGGCCGACTTCGCCAACGTCTGGCAGGCCGCGGACAAGGTCGTCTACTCCACGACCTCGGACGCCGTGTCCACCGCCAAGACCCGGCTCGAGCGCAGCTTCGACCCCGCCTCGGTACGCGACATGAAAGCCTCGGCCACCAGTGATCTCACCGTGGGGGGCGCGCGCCTCGCGGCGCACGCTCTCGAGGCCGGGCTAGTCGATGAGTGCCATCTGCTCATCCATCCCGTCCTCGTCGGCGGAGGTAAGCCCGCGCTGCCCCGCGACATCCGCGCCGACCTCGAGCTGCTGGACGATCGCCGATTCAGCAACGGTGTCGTGTACCTCCGCTACCGCATCCCGAATTGAGCGTCCACGGCCCCCAACCTCGACGGGAGCACGCCGTGCTCGCGCGCCATCCGACTGCGCTCATGGCGGAATCGGCACGCATGCGCTCCCTGAACCGGCAGTCGGGGCCACCCGCGCTGATCGATATCGCGGAAGCCGCGCTCACGGAGCCGCGGGCGTGTGTACGGTCGGACCGTGAAGGCCCTCACCCTTGTTCGCACCGCGGCCGTGATACGGATCGGAATCGGCACGAGCCTGGCGATCGGCACCGGGCGCGTTCTGCGAGGAATGCTGCGCGATGAGAAGCCCAGTAGTTCGTTGGTCCTGTTCGCACGCACCGTCGGCATCCGGGACGCGCTGTTCGGCCTTGGCTGTCTCCTCTCCACTGTCGAGCCCAGCAGAGCTGGTGAGACTCGCCGATGGGTTCAGCTCTGGCTGGCAAACGAAGTAGCCGACGTGGTGGCCGCTCTCGCCATGTCCCGACAACTCGGCGTTGCGGGCGCAGCAAGCGCCGCCGCCGCTCCCTTGCCGTTGATCGCGGTTGATGTGTGGACACTCCGCCACCTGCCGGCGGCTCCCGGCGACAGATCCAAGCCGTAAACCCGGTTTCGCTGCGAGCAATCGCGGCCGTCGGGTATCGACGCGTGACTTTCGGGTGCGGCGGGTTGAGCAGTGCGACGACGACACGGTGCTCGATCTGACGGACAGTCGGACGAGAAGCGGGGATCCTCGAGGGGTTGTCGGCCCGTCTCAGCAAACCGGTCGGCACGCGACGGGCAGCGACTGGAGGGCGTGGAAGGTGACGCGTGGTCGCCATGCCGGTTCGTCGATCGCCAGCTCGAGCTCCGGCAGGGCGGTGAGGGCGGCCAGCGCGACCTGGGCCTCGGCGCGGGCGAGGGCCGCGCCCAGGCAGTAGTGGGCCCCGGCGCCGAGGGCCACGTGGCGATGGGCGTCGCGCGTGACGTCGAGGACGTCCGGTGTCTCGAAGACGGCGGGATCGTGGTTGGCCGCGTCGAGCATGGCGAACACCTGCTCGCCCGTCCGCACCGTCGATCCCGTCACCGTGGCGTCTGCCAGCGCGGTGCGGACGGTGAGGCGCACCGGCGAGTCGTAGCGCAGGAGCTCTTCCACCGCCGACGGCATGAGCTCGGGCCTGGCGCGCAGCAGCTCGAGCTGGTCGGGGTTGCGCAACAGAGCAAGCAGGCCGTTCCCGATGAGGTTCATGGTCGTCTCGTGGCCGGCGGTGAGCAGCAGGATGACGGTGGTCAGCAGCTCGTCGGCGCCGAGCCGGTCGCCCGCCTCCTCCGCCGCGACCAGCGCGCTGATCAGGTCGGCTCTGGGCGCGCGCCGGCGCTCCTCGAACAGCGGCACGAGGTAGGCCGTGAAGTTGAGGGCCGCCCCGGCTGCGACGCCGAGCTGCTCGGTGGTGACCTCCCAGTTGAGGATGGCCGCCATATCGCGCGTGAAGCGGCGGAACAGGTCGCGATCTTCGGACGGAACGCCGAGCACTTCGCAGATCACCGTGGCCGGCAGTGGGAACGCGAAATCGGTGATCACGTCGAAGCGCCCGGCGGCGCGCAATGGCGCCAGCAGCTCCTGCGTCAGTTCGCCGATCCGCGGGCGGAGCTGTTCCACCGAGCGCGGGTTGAACACTTGGCTGATGAGTCCGCGGACTCGGGTGTGATCAGGGGCGTCCATGAACAGGAGCACCTTCGAGAGCAGTTCGCCGGCGATCTCGGGGATACCGACCCCGGCGTACGTGGTCGCATTGCGGTGGTCGCTGCTCCACCCGGGCTCGCGCAGCACCGCGCTGACGGCGGCGTGCGACGTCGCCACCCACGCGTGGCCGTCGGGCGCGGGCTGCAGCCCCGCCTCGGGGCGCACGTCGAAGATCGTCATGCGGTGCGCTTCGCTGCGAAGAAGCCGGTCTCCAGGCGGCCCAACTCGGTGGTCGGATATCCCGTGAGGTCCTCGCTGAAGATGGCCGTCCAGTCCGCCGTGGCGCGCAGGGTGCCGAGGATCGAGTACAGGCCGACGAAGATGCGGTTCGTGAACACGAAGTCGCGCGGCACGGTGGCGTGGCGCATCACGTCCTTGTCCATGTTCGCCATGTGACCGAGGAGCTGGGACACGAACTCTGGCGTGAACGTGAACGGCTGCGGCTGGACATACGCGGAGAAGTTTTGCCGGCACCACGCCAGCACCTTGTCGGCCGGTGGGGGGCTGTCGCCGCGGGCGAAGCCGTGCTCGATCCAGACCTCCAACAGACGCTCGGCGTCGTTGTCCATCGCTGCGGCGTGGAAGTCGAAGAAGCCGCGCTGCACCGCCGGAGTCATGCGCTTCACGCAGCCGAAGTCGAGGAACGTGACGGTGCCGTCGTCGTGGAAGAGGTAGTTGCCGGGGTGGGGGTCGGCGTTGAACATGCCGAAGCGGGCGATGCTCCCGAAGAAGAAGCGGTTGATCGCCTCGCCCCATCGGTCGCGCCGCTCCTGATCGGCGTCGCCGATCTCGGTCCACCGCCGCCCGTGAATCAACTCCATCGTGAGCACCCGGTCGCTGGAAAGCGCGGGGAACACTTCCGGGACGCGAGCGAACGGATGGCCCCGGTAGTGCTCAGCGAACTCCATCTGGTTGGCCAGTTCGGTGCCGTAATCGAGCTCTTCGCCGATGCGCTCCGCGACCTCGTCGGCTACCGCGCGGACGTCGAAGTTCCGGAACTGGGGCACGAGGCCCTTCGCGATCTTGATGAAGGTGAACAGCAGCTCGGTGTTGGCCAGGTCGTCGTGGATCGCGTCGGCGACGCCGGGATACTGCACCTTCACGGCCACCTCGGTGCCGTCATGCAGACGAGCGGCATGCACCTGGCCGATGGACGCGGCCGCGATCGGTGTGGGGACGAACTCGGCGAAGACCTCTTCGGGTGGGCGGCCGAGCTCGCTCTCGATGACGGCGGCCACGAGCACCGGCTCCATCGGCTCGGCGTCGGCCTGCAACGACGCGAGCGCGCCGCGGTACACCTCGCCGTAGGGGCCGTCGAGGACGGCGCTGGTGTCGACGAAGGACAGGATCTGGCCGACCTTCATGAGCACGCCCTTCGAGCGGGACAACACGTCGGCGTAGCGCTCGGCGTTGCGGACGTGGAACTCGAGGCTGGCGCCTCGCTCGCCTTTGAGGCGACGGCGCAGGACGTCGCTCACGCCTTCCCCGGCGGCCCGGGCGGAGATGGCGGCGAGGGGCACCGTGCGCCGCCACCTCCCCTGGGGGATCGTCATCGCAGACCGCCTCACTTGATTACTGAGTCTTCCTCAGTGTTTACTGAGGCCATGCCGGCGACGTCAAGCCCGACGAGAGGGCGCCTCCTCGACGAGGCCATGCGGCTGTTCGGCGAGCGGGGGTACGACGCCACGTCCGTTGCCGAGATCGAGCGGTCGGCGGGCCTTACGCCCGGCGCGGGCGGGCTGTTCCACCACTTCCGCACAAAGGAAGCAGTGCTGGTCGCCGGCATCGACCGGCACCTGGCACGGCTCGAAGCGGTGCGCCATATCCGTGGCGCCATCCCGCCACTCGGCGACCTACGGGCCGAGCTCACATTGGTCGCGCGCTACGTGTTCCTGGAGCTGGAGGAGGAGCAGGAGCTCCTCCGTGTCCTCATCTCCGAGAGCCGCCAGCGCCCCCACTTGCTGGCCGGCGCCGTCGAGCAGGTGGTGCGAGGGACGTTCAACGAGTTCGCCGCGTTGCTCGCACGTTCAGGCGGCACCGAGATCGGCGCGGCGCTCGCCCTCGGTTCTCTTGTGGCGTTCGCGTCGGCCGAGCTGTTGCTGGGGCAGGCGCCCGTCGACGCCGACCGCGAAGAGGTCATCGCCACCTGGGTCGAGATGGTGATGGGACTCGTCGAGCGCTGAGGACTTAGTGCAGATGGCGTGCCGACCGCCGACTCATCGCGGCGGAGCAAACATGTCGGCGGAGATAGTTTGGCGGTCCCGTCGACGGGCTCTCCGGCGACGCAGCGGGGAGCGCGCATGAGCTACGCAGTGGACTTCGTCAACGTCTCCACCGTCGGTCTGGAGTCGTCGCCGGTGGCGACCGCACTCGCTGGCCTGCGGGCGAACGAGGCTCGCTACTTCAAGAACAAGTACGACCACGTCTTCACGGTCGAACCGGCCGCCAAGGCCAAGAAGGCCATCGACT
>JBEEGD010000005.1:0-6869 GCA_041166685.1 Acidimicrobiaceae bacterium
GACTTCGTCACCGCGCTGCAGCTCGACACGAAGATCGACGGCCTTCCCGCCGACGTTCTCGCCCAGGCGCTGCAGCAGGCCTACGAAGCCCGCATGCAGATCCTCGAGGTCATGAACAAGACGATCAGCGAGCCTCGCGCCGAGGTCGGTGCGACTGCGCCGAAGATCATCAGCTTCGAGATCCCGATGGACAAGATCGGCGAGGTCATCGGGCCCAAGGGCAAGGTCATCAACGCCATCCAGCAGGAAACCGGCGCCGACATCTCCGTGGACGACGATGGTTCGATGGGTCGCGTCAGCATCGGCTCGAAGGACGGCGAAGCCGTCGAAGAGGCCAAGCGGCAGATCCAGCTGATCCTCAACCCGCCCACCGCCGAAGTCGGTCAGGTCTACCAAGGCAAGGTCGTCAACATCACCAAGTTCGGTGCGTTCGTCAACATCCTCCCCGGACGCGACGGCTTGCTGCACATCTCGAAGATGGGTGGCGGCAAGCGCATCGAGCGAGTGGAAGACGTGCTCGACCTCGGCGACGACATCGAAGTGCGCGTCGACGATGTCGATCCGCAGGGCAAGGTGTCGCTCAGTCCGGTCACCGCCCTCGGGGGTGGCGACGGTGGCAACGGCGACTCGGCTCCGTCGAGTGGCGAGCGCCCGGACCGAGGTGACCGCGGCGAGCGCCGCGAGCGCAGTAGCTCGCCCAGCCCGTCGTCCGGCGCCGAAGTGGTGTCGTTCGAAGACTCGTTCGACGCCGAGCTGCGCCAGGAGTTCGGCGATCTCGGACCCGCTGAGGTTGCCCCCAGCGGTGACCGCGGTGGCGATCGTGGACGTGGTGGTCGCGGTGGTGGTGGACGTGGTGGTGACCGCGGCCGCGGTGGCCGCGGTGGCCGTCGCTGATTGCCGCAGTTGACTGAGTCCCAGGTCCGGCGTACCCGACTGCCCAACGGCATCCGCGTCGTCACTGAGCGGATGCCCGAGGCGCGGTCGGTGACGACCGGCTTCTGGGTGGCTGTCGGCGGACGTGACGAGTCGTCAGAGCTCGCGGGCGCATCGCATTTCCTCGAGCACCTTGTGTTCAAAGGGAGCGACAAGCGATCGGCCCGCGAGATCGCCGAGTCCGTCGACGCGCTCGGCGGCGAGATGAACGCCTTCACGTCGCGCGAGCACACCGCGTACTACACGCGACTTCCCGCCGACGACTTGGAGTTCGGGCTCGAGTTGTTGACCGACGTGTTGGCGGATCCGGCGCTACGTGCGCACGAGATCGATGCTGAGCGCGAGGTCATCCTCGAGGAGCTGGCCATGTCCGAGGACACCCCCGACGACAAGGTCCACTCGTTGCTCGCGGCCGCGGTCTTCCCGAACCACGCCTTGGGTCGCGAGGTCCTCGGCGACGACGACACGGTCGAAAAGCTCACGCGCGCCGAGATCAGCGCGTTCTTCCACGAGCACTACCGGCCGGCCAATGTCGTGGTCAGCGCAGCCGGCCGCTTGGACCACGACGACGTGGTTGACGGACTCCAGCACTTTCTCGAATCAGTCGACCCCGGTTCCGCACCGAAGCGAGCGGAACCGATGGATCCGCCAATGCCGCTCGCTGTCGAACGTCGCCCAACCGAGCAGGCCCACGTCACGATCGGATGGCGGGCGATTGACCAGCGTGACCCAGATCGGTTCGCGCTCGCCGTCGCCAATCAGGCTTTTGGCGGGGGACTGTCGAGCCGCTTGTTCCAAGAGATCCGTGAAGATCGCGGCTTGGCCTACAGCGTCTACTCGGCGGCGTCGCTGTACACCGACTGCGGCCTCTTCATGGTCTACGCCGGAACGGCGCCGTCGAAGGTCGACGAGGTGCTCGACCTCATCGACGCGGAAGTCGACAAGCTCGTGGCGGACGGCCTCACCGAGCGCGAGCTGCGGGTCGCGTCCGGTTATCTCGTCGGCGCGTTGCTACTCAACCTCGAGGACAGCGGGAGTCGCATGGGCCGCCTCGCGCGCGGCGAGCTCGCCGCGGGTCAGGCGTTGACGGTCGACGAGCAAGTCGAGCGCATCAGAGCGGTCACGCTCGAGGATGTGCACGAGGTGTTGCAACGCGTGTTGACCGGACCTCGGTCGTTGGCAGCCGTCGGGCCGTTCGACGAAGCAGCATTCAGCGCTCGTATGTAACGGCGTCGCCGACGCTGGTGTTCGGATCGGCTGGCTGTTCGCCCCGCACGATCACCAGGGCATCGCCGATCTGCACGTCATCGGAGGACCGCGGACGTGCGTGCGGCGTGGGTGACGCCGGTGGTGCGAACGCTTCGTCGTCCGCGGGCGCGGCGGTCGTGGTGGGGACGTCAGCCTCGCTGGTGGTTGCGCCCACCATGTGCACGGCCTTCGCCGGCGCTGGGACCGCGACGGAAACATTCGTCGCGCCGAGGAATGTGAGTCCCCCGACGGTCAGCGCGGCCGCGGCAGTGAGCGCTCGATGACGACGGATTCTCCTGTGGACGTCAGCGGCGACATTGGCGCTGACGCCCAACAGGTTGGCAAGGTGCACCTCGAGATCCGTATCCGCCAGATCGAGGATCTCTGCGAGCACGACCACGTCGTCATGTCGCACCTCGATACCCGAACCAATCGGTGTCCCGCGTACTTCGGCGACCAGTGCCAAATAGCTGCGCAACATGGCTTCGTTGCCCGCTGCAGAATCCGGAACGACCGCAGAGCGGTCGCCGATCGTCAGTCGTTGCGAGTCACGGTCAAACGTGACTGGCTGACGAGGAACTTCTCGCATCACTTCCCCCAGTTCGCCCACCTTGTGGTTGTCGGCAGAGACCGGAGAAACCTTTAAGGGCCGGAACTAGTTCGAAGGGCCCAACTAGGTTGCCTGTCAATGATCCGGATCGGGGTGTTCGGTGCAGGCGGCCGTGTAGGAGCCACGGTGTGTGCGGCGGTGATGGCTGATCCTGCCCTCGAGCTGGTGGCAGCGATCGATCCCGCCCATGCGGGCGAGAGCGCCGACGGTGTCGAGATCGTGGCCGATCCAGCGGCCATCGACGTGCCCGTCGACGTGGTGATCGACTTCACGCACGTCGACGCCGCCCGCACCAACCTCCTTTGGGCGGCGGAACAGGGCGTCCACGCCGTGGTCGGCACCACAGGGTTCGACTTCGACGACCATGAGCGGTTCCGCAAGGCGTTCGCCCACAGCAACTGCATCATTGCCCCGAACTTCGCAATCGGTGCGGTGCTGATGATGTCCTTCGCTGAGAAGGCGGCTCCGTACTTCGAGACAGCAGAGATCGTCGAGATGCATCACGACATGAAGCGCGACGCGCCGTCGGGAACGGCGATGCTCACCGCGGAGCGCATGGCCGCCGCGTCCGGCGAATGGGCGCCCGATCCGACCGAGCAGGTCGTCGTGGCGGGTTCGCGTGGTGGTGAAGGTCCGGGTGGCATCCACATGCACGCGCTGCGGGTGCGGGGGATGGTCGCCTCGCAGGAAGTGATCCTCGGCACGACCGGCCAGGCGCTCACGATCCGGCACGACACGTACGACCGGTCCGCCTTCATGCCCGGGGTGCTGCTCGCGGTGAAGGCCATAGGTGATCGCCCCGGCCTGACGATCGGCCTCGACCAGCTGCTCGACCTCTAACCCCGCATTCTCGACGAAATAGGCATCGGAAACCGATGCCTATTTCGTCGAGTTTCGGAAGACCATGGTCGCGCGGGCTTGGTCGCGGGGGCGCACCACGAGCTGGTCGATGTCGACATGGCTGGGACGGGTGGCGACCCAAGCGACGCAGTCGGCGATGTCGTCGGCGCGGAGCGGTGTCATGCCCTCATACACCTTGGCCGCCTGCTGCTCGTCGCCGTCGAACCGAACCATCGAGAACTCGGTTTCGACCATCCCGGGGTCGATCTCGCTCACGCGCACCGGCTGACCCAGCAACTCCATGCGCAGGACGTCCATCACGGCTCGCACGGCGTGCTTCGCGGCGTTGTAGCCCGCGCCCCCCGGATACGGCTCGATGCCGGCGATCGATCCGATCGTGATCACGTGCCCATCACCGGACGCGACGAGCTTGGGCAGCAGCGCCTTCGTCATCCGCATCACGCCGAGCACGTTGGCGTCGTACATCCACCGCCATTGCTCCTCGTCGGCCTCGGCCACGGCGTCGCGGCCGAGTGCACCGCCTGCGTTGTTCACGAGCAACCGGCACTCGTCGATCGCGGCGCAGAATGCATCGACCGACGCCGGATCCGTCACGTCGAGCGCGAGCACGCGGGCGCGATCGCCGATCGACGACGCCACCTCCTTCAATCGATCGACGCGCCGAGCGCCGAGCACGACGTCGAAACCCTCTGCGGCGAGGCGCTGTGCCGTCGCGGCGCCGATGCCGCTCGACGCCCCGGTGACAACGGCGACTTCCCGCTCACTCATCGGGCTCCTCTGACTCGAGCTCTTCCTCGAGATGGGCGAGCGCCTCGATTTCCGACTCGCCTTGCCGTCGCTCGTTCCAGATCGTCACCACGACGAGCGCCACCGACAATATGAGCAGCGGCATTCGGTAGTCCCGGATGAATTGAAGGACGTTCTCGATCGGGTCGGCGAAGATGTCGCCCACCCATCGGATGAGCCAGAGGCGCGTGATCGTGCCGGTGATGTTGAGCACGAAGAACACCGGAATGGACATCCCCGCCGCGCCCGCGAAGAGGCAGATGAAGTTGTTGGGTGCGATGAACACGAGTGGGTAGGTGGCGACGCCGAACCACTTCTCGGCGCTGCGCATGAGCTTCCCGTAGGTCGGTGCCTGCTTCTCCATCCACCGAATGGCGCCGTCGCCGTAGAAGAAGCCAAGGAGATAGAAGAGCGGGTCGGACAGGAGCAATCGCAACGTGCCGACGACGTAGTAGGACACGGCGTCGAGCTGGTTCACGACCAGCACCAGGTTGCGGTTCCGAGCGTTCAGCGCGATGAGCCAGAGCGGGTGATGATCGACGAGGTAGGGCGCCGAGGCGTCGGCGATCCAGCCGCAGATGACCAAGACGATGATGGGCGTGACGATCAGCGACAGCGTCCGCTTGCTTGGATGGCGCCGAGTCGGGCCGCGACCCGTGTGATCGTCGTGCGGGTCGTCGGGCTCGTCCAAGGGCCGCATTCTTCCACTACCTTCGTGGGCGCCAAGCGTCGCTGAGCAAAGGGGATGGGGATGCAGGGCTTGATGCAAGATTTTCCGCTCACGCTGCCGCACTTCTTCGAGCGAGCGAAGTACCTGTATCCCGAGAAGGAGATCGTCACCGCGACCTTCAGCGGCCCCGAGCGCACGACGTATGGCGAATGGGCTGACCGCACCGAGCGCCTTGGCGGCGTGCTGGACGATCTCGGCATCTCGGAGGACGGCCGGGTGGCGACCTTCGGGTGGAACACCGCTCGCCATCTCGAGCTGTATTTCGCGGCGCCGTGTTCGGGCCGGGTGCTGCACACCCTGAACATCCGCCTGTTCCCCGAGCAGGTCACGTACATCGTCAACCACGCGGAAGACGAGGTGATCTTCGTCGACCGATCGCTGCTCGGGTTGCTGTGGCCGCTGGTCCACACGTTCGAGACCGTGCGGCATTTCGTCGTGATGGACGACGGCAAGGGCGATGTCCCCTCACCCGACGGCGGCCGCCCCATCCACGACTACGAAGATCTGCTGTCGAACGCCGACGCCGTGACGTTTCAGGTCGACGACGAGAACCGCGCCGCGTCCATGTGTTACACGAGCGGCACCACCGGTAACCCCAAGGGTGTCGTCTACTCGCACCGGTCGACATTCCTGCACACGATGGGAACGCTCACCACAAACGGCATCGGTGTCCAGGAATCCGACACGATCCTGCCGGTCGTACCCATGTTCCATGCGAACGCGTGGGGGCTGGCGCACGCCGCCGTCGCGTGCGGTGCCAAGCTCGTGATGCCCGGCCCCGATCTGTCCGCGCCCGCGATCGCCAATCTGATCGAGAAGGAACGCGTCACCATCGCTGCGGGTGTGCCCACGATCTGGATGGGCGTCCTCCCGGAGCTGAAGGGTCGCGATACTTCAAGCCTGCGGGCGATCCCGTGCGGTGGCTCCGCCGTGCCGCGCGCCCTCTCCGAGGCATACCGCGAGCAGACCGGGCTGCCGATCATGCAGGCGTGGGGCATGACCGAGACGAGTCCGGTCGCATCGGTCGGCAAGATCAAGTCGTCGCTCGAGGCCACGATGACCGACGAGGAGAAGATCGACCTGCGTACCACCGTTGGTCAGATCGCGCTCGGGGTCGAGTTCCGCGTCGTCGACCCGACGACCCTCGAGCGCAAGCCGTGGGACGGCGAGAGCTCCGGCGAGCTGCAAGTGCGCGGCCCGTGGATCGCGAAGACGTACTACAACGACGACCGCGCCTCGGAGTCCTTCACGCCCGACGGTTGGCTGAAGACGGGCGACATGGCGGTCGTGACGGCCGACGCGTACATCCGTCTCGTCGACCGCACCAAGGACGTCATCAAGTCCGGCGGTGAGTGGATCTCGTCGGTCGACTTGGAGAACGCCATCATGGGTCACTCCAAGGTGCTCGAAGCAGCCGTCATCGGCGTGCCGCATCCGAAGTGGGCCGAGCGTCCCCTTGCGTGTGTCGTGGTCAAGCCGGGCGACGAGCTCACGAAGGAAGAGCTGCTCGAGTGGCTCAGCGACAAGGTGGCCAAGTGGTGGCTGCCGGACGACGTCGCGTTCATCGACGAGGTACCGAAGACGAGTGTCGGCAAGTTCTCCAAGAAAGACTTGCGCGGCAAGTTCGAGGGGTACCAGCTCCCGACGGCCTGACCAGCCCGCGGGATTGGGTGTCCATTGCTACGAGCCGCTGGCCGGATC
>JBEEGD010000006.1:0-4413 GCA_041166685.1 Acidimicrobiaceae bacterium
CGAGCGAGACGAGCTTCCACCTGCGGTTGAGAGCATTCATTCGGATGCCCTCCTCCTTTCCATCGTTGGCTACTCCGGGGGGTTAAGACGTGCCATGACTCGGGGGTGTCAAGGCCTCCTTTCAGACGCTGGGCTCAGCCTGGCCGACGTCGATCGGGTTCCGATCCGTAGGCCCGCGGCGCCGCCCGTAGGAGAGTTCCACCGCGCGTTCCCAAAGACCGACGAGGCCTCCGGGGGACACAAGCACAATGACGAGAAAGATCGCCCCGATCAAGGTGTGGAAGCGCGGTCCGATAAAGCTGATCTGCTGTGAGTAGTTGTTGACGATCACGAAGAAGAGCGCGCCGACCCAGGCGCCTTCGAGCCGGTAGAGGCCGCCGATGACGGCGATCACGAGCACGTCGATCGTCGCTCCGAGATCGATCGAAGCAGGGTCGATGTGGCCATTCCACCACACGAAGAGCACACCGCCGACGGCAGCGACGAACGACGCGAAAGCAAACGCGACCATGCGATGGAGCACGACGTTGTAGCCGAGGGACGCCATGCGCACGGGGTCGTCGCGCACGCCCTGCAACGTCAGACCGAACGGCGTTCGCGCGACATAGCGAAGCAGCAAGTACATCGCGAGCGCGACGCCGAAGGTGATGTAGTAGAGCCGGTTGTGATGGGCATCGACGTTGCCGATCGCATGCGGTGCGGGGATGCCGCTGATGCCGCCGAAGCCCGAGACGTCGGTCACCTGGCCGAACACGAGGTTCGCGATCACCGAGTAGGTAAGCGTGATCATCAGGAAGTAGATCCCCACGCTCCTGCTTGCGAGCGCGCCGAAGAGGAGCCCAACGAGCACCGCGACCGCGATGCCTGCGACGACGCCCCACCAGGGGTTCCACCCAAGGTTCAGGCCCTTCGTGTTCCCGTTCGTCGTGGCGTTGCCGACGACAAAGCCCGCGATGCCGTACACGGCCACCTGCGCGAGCGACACCATGCCGCCGTATGCCGACATGAAGATCAGGCTCGCCGCGACGATGCCGAGGAACAGCATCTGCGTCAGCAGCGTCCCGACCCAGTAGGACGACACGAACAACGGGGCGAGCAGCGCGAGGACGAGCGCGAGCACGCCGACGACGCGGTCGGGGGTGACCTTCACGCAGGCCTCCCGAACAGCCCGAGCGGCCGCACGGCAAGCACGACGGCAACCAGGACGAACGTGAAGATGATCGAGTAGTACGTGTAGTTCGAAGGGAGGTACGCGGCGGCAAAATTGCTCGTCAAACCGAGCAAAAGCGAGCCGATCGCCGCGCCGCCGAGTGACCCCATCCCTCCGATGATCACTACGACGAGTGAATAGAGCAACCAGTTTGCGTCGACGCCGGGCGCGAGGCTCGCGAACGAGCCGCCGATCACGCCTCCGAGGCCGGCCAGCGCGGATCCGACCGCAAACGCAATCGCGAACGTCAGCTGGATGTTGATGCCGAGGGCGGAGACCATTGCCCTGTCGTCCACGCCTGCCCGAATCACCATGCCGGTGCGCGTTCGCTTCAGCCAGACCCAGAGCAGGATCCCGATCCCGATCGCGATCCCGAGGATCACCAGGCGTGTCTCGGTGTACTGGATTCCCTCGACGCGCATGTTCACGAACTTGTCGAAGTTCCGCGGCCACGCGATGTCCTCGGCCACGCCGCCGAAATGCGCGAGCATCTGATCGGCGAGAATGATCGAGATCGCAATCGTGATCAGCGCCTGGCGGAGGTCCTGCCCTTGATTCCAGCGCAGGAACACCTGCTGCATGACGAGCCCCATGCCGGCAACGACGAGTGTCCCGACGATCGCCGGGACGATCCAGTGCGTGAGATTCACCTGGGCGCTCGTCAGCCCGAACGACCCACCCTCACCGACGAGATGCCGCTGGAGCTTGAGCGCAACGTACCCGCCGAAGAGGAAGAAGGCACCGTGGGCCATGTTCACGACGCGCATCAGCCCGAAGATCAGCGTGAAGCCGCTCGCGACGACGAAGTAGAGCGCGGCGGCCGTGACGCCGTTCAGTGCCGTGATCAAGAAGTCCTTGGGGTCGTGGACGGCCGAGCCGAACGCGGTCGCCCACTTGCCCGTGGTCGGTGCGAAGAAGAGCACCCAGAGGAGCGGGAGCACCACCGCGATTCCGAGCAACACCCACGCGAGCACACGCGCGATCCGCGCCTGCAGCGCTGCGGTGCGGGCCCGGCGCGTGACCGCGTGAATCGGCGGGGCGCCGATCGTCGAGTCCGTCAAGCGACGCTCCGTTCGAGATAGAGCACTGCGCGCTCGGACTCGGTCGTCTGAGGTATGTGCTCGGCGAGTCGCCTCAGCTCTGGATACAGCGACCGGTCGATCGAATCTGCGTCGGGCCAGTTGAGCTCGATCAGGTTGCCCGCCGGGTCCCGAAAGTAGAGCTGCACCTGCCCGGAAGGAAGCTCGACGAGTTGTGCGCCCCACTCGCGCGAGGCGCGGTCGCGTACGACGTTGTAGGCCGCCTCGAAGTCGTCGATCGTCAGGCCGAGGTGATGTCGTACCGGCGCCTTGCCCGCTTCGTCCAGGAAGAGGTGGAGCTGGAGGTCTCCGACCCGCAACCACTGCACCGGCGTCTCGAAGATCGGAGTCGCGATCCGCTCCATCCCGAAAACCTCTTCGTAGAACCGCGTCGACTCCTCGAGATCGGCGGCCGAGATGCTGACGTGGTTGATCCCGGTCGCACGCACGTTGCGATCCTCGCCGCTTCCCGGTAATAGGTCAAGCCCGCATCGCGGCACTAGGTGTAATAGGTTCTGCTTATGAACTTTCGCCAGCTCGAATGCTTCGTGGCGATCGTCGACGAGGGCTCGTTCACGCGGGCCGCACGCCGAGTGGGCATCACGCAACCCTCACTCTCGCAGCACATCAAGGCACTCGAGACCGAGCTGGACGGTGCGATCCTCGACCGCTTGCCGCGCGGTGTCTCGCTGACGCCGGCCGGGCGCAGCTTGCTGCCCGAGGCCCGAACGGCAGTCCGCGCGCTCGAACGCGGCTGGCAGGGAGCGCGTTCCGCGCTCGCGGTCGAGCTTGGCGAGCTCGAGATCGCCACCGTTCTGTCGATGGCCGTCGGCGTGCTGCCGCGGCACATTGGTGTATGGCACGAACGGCATCCGAATGTCTCGATCCGGCTGCACGAGTTTCGTCATCGCAACCTGCTCGAGGACGCGGTCGAGCAGGGCGTCGCCGACTTCGCGATCGGCCCCCGGCCTGTTCGCCGCTGGGAAGGACCGCTGGAGACGGTCGCCTGGGAGGAGTTCGTGATCGTCGTCGCGCAGTCCGACCCGCTCGCCGCAAGGCGCACGGTCAGGCTGGAGGAGCTGAGCGAGCGCGAATGGGTCCTCTACCACCCCGATCACGGACTGGCAGGCGTCGTCGAGGAGATCTGCCGCCGCGCAGGCTTCACCCCGCGGGGCACCGTGCGAACGTCGCAGGCGGAAGGTGCGGCCCGGCTGGCTTCGGCAGGGCTAGGGCTGGCCCTCGTCCCCGACAACATCATCCTGCCGGGCATCGCCTGCGCAGCGTTGCAGCTGGTCCCGCGCCTGATCCGGAACATCGCGGTGTACGCCCGGAGCGATTGGTCGCCGACGGCCGCCGCGTTCGTCGACGTCCTGCGCGCCGACGCGCGCCCGCGGCCGCGAGGCGCGACCGCCATTCACATCTAGGGTGCCATTCGTGCGTCTCGCCGCCTCACTCGCGCTCGTCGCGCTCGCGCTCTCCGCCTGCGGCGGCTCAGGCCCGAAGCCCAAGCAGCTCTCGTTCGAGCAGGCGACGACGACCACCACGGCCGCGGGCACTGCGCACTTCACGCTCAGCGTGACGGCCGACCTCGCGGGCACCAAGGTGACGGCCGACGAGAACGGCGCCGTGTCGTTCACGCATCGCCGCGCACACCTCTACAAGCTCGTGCCCAACAGCGGACTGCCGCAGGAAGTGATCGTCGACGGGCCGTACGTCTACACCAACGGCAACGTCCAGGCCGCGCTCTCCGACCCAACCGTCAAGCCGTGGACGAAGCTCGACACACGTCGCTTGACCGCCTCCCAGCGGGCGCGACAGCTGGATGAGATCTCCCACGTCCTCGCGCCGGCGTACCTCGCAGTGGGGGTTTCCCGGCCACACCGCGTCGGAGTCGCCGACGACGGGACGACTCAATTCACGGGGCGCGTCGACCCGGCGCGACTCGCACGGCGGGTACCGGCGGCCAAACGCGCTGCGATCTCGGCCGCCGTGCGCAGCGACTACGCGAGCCGGCCCTTCGAGACGAGCTTCTGGCTCGACGACCGAGGCCGGGTGCGGCACGTGCTCGTGGACTACTCGACCGACAAGGGGACGCACTTCACCATCGACGCGACGTACACCGAC
>JBEEGD010000007.1:0-4860 GCA_041166685.1 Acidimicrobiaceae bacterium
AGAGCACAACCTTGCCAAGGTTGGGGTCGCGGGTTCGAATCCCGTCGTCCGCTCCAAAAACGTTCTGGTCAGACAGGGTCGACATCGCTCGCACCGATGGCCTGCTCGCCGGGTACTGACCGCGGCCACCGAGTGACGGACCTCGGAGCGCATACGGTTCGCGAGCCACGGCGCGTGCGTCACAGGAGAGCAGCGTCAACCAATAGTGGCGATGGTCATCCCTTCGGCCGTCGCTGCCGCGAGCAACGCACCGTCGCCTGCGATCACGACGAGCTCGGAATCGCGGACTCGGTCAGCGGCGGCAAGGTGGACCGCGTCGTAACCCCGCAGACTGTGCGTCTCAGCGAGTTGCCCTGCTCGCCGAGCGAGCTCGTCGTCGATCTCGACGAGGTCGAGCTCGCCATATCTCACGTCCAGGTCCTCGACGGCACTCCGAAGCTGGCGAGTCGTCAACCGTCCGAGGCGGTGCGCCTGCGCCAGAGCAGCGCGACCCTCCGGATAGACGAGTCGGGCGCTCACGACACGATCGGCCCCAGTCCATAACTGAGCGGCACGGGTGGTACCGACCTCGACGACGAGCAACGGCACCACCGCGGACGTGTCGAAGTACGCGATCACCGCCGCTGGTCGGCGACGAGATCCGAGACCGTGCCCTTGGCCTTGACGGGCCGACCGGCGGCGCGCTTGGGCCGCCGGGCCGGCGTTATGACTCCTTCTGCGATGAGCCGGTCGAGCACCCGTTCGGTCCCGACAGGCAGCACCCGAGCGATGGCGCGCCCTCGATCGGTGACGACGACCTCCTCGCCAGCGCGTACACGATCGAGGTACCGGCTCAGGTTGTTGCGTAACTCTCTGACGCCGACTTCCATGGCTCGCAACCCTCCGATGTAGCCACTAGATGGGATTCAGTGTAGCCACATTCAGGAGCGGAATCGGTGACGCAGTCAGCCACGCCAATCACGTGGGACCTTCAGTTCTTCACCGTCGTCCGCTCCAACGTGCCTTGCAGGTCAGGATCACTTCAGGTCGCGGCAAGGGGCTTTCGCACCGCCCACACGTCTTGCAGCACGATCCCGGTGTCCGGATACGTCTCCCGGCGGATGACATCGAGCCCGTTGAGCAGCTCACGCTCCACTTGATCTGGGCGCTGGTAGGTCGTGTACCAGGGGCCGCCGGCCGAGACGCCCGCTCGGACCACAATTCCAGTGGCGTCGTACGTCTCCAGCTCGGTGTCGACCAACCGGCGCCGATACGAATCACCGTGCAGAGTCATGATCACGATGCCGCCTGGCCGGACAACCCGCAGGTTCTCGTCGAGCCACCGGCGCTGCAGCGCCGGCGGCAGGTGCGTGTAGACGGAGAAGCTGTACAGGCAGTCGAAGGCACCGTCGTCGAACGGCAGCGGTGGCTCGAGCGCGTTCAAACGAAAAGTCACGTCGGGGATGTGTTCGTTACACCACTTGATGCTCATCGGGTTGTAGTCCGTCCCAAAGGCAGTGATCGCGCGCGATTTGTCGATCGACGGAAGGTGACGAATCACGCGACCGGGCCCGCAGCCCCACTCGCAGACCCGAACAGGGCCGGGCGGCAAGTGTTCCTCGATCATGCTCAGGATGAAGCTGGCGCGTTCGCGTCCACCCGTCAGGTACCTCGCATGGCTCGTGGTGGTTTGCGTCTCGAAGAGCAGGTCGAAGGGTGGCTGCGGGGTATTCGGATGCTCGCGATCGAACCGCCGGTTTGCGATGAGATTCTTCGCTCCGTCAGCAAGCATCGAGGCTCGGTATGCGATCGGGAGCAGGTGCGCACGGCGGAGCGCGAGACCCAGCGAGTTGCGATTCACTCGACGAGTTGAGACTGGCTTGTCGCTGGGTGTCAACATGCGGCGTCACGCAGGCAGCGTGACGCCGTTGTCGAGGACGAGTTTCGCGACCACACGGGTGATGAACGACGCCATCTGGTCACGGGTGACGCCTTGATCGGCGCTGTAGGTGCCGTCGGCCCGTCCTGTGACGAACCCGGCCGTCGCGGCACGGTTGATGTTGGCCTCGTGGGTGTTGCCGTTGTCGTCACCAAACGCGTCCGCGCCGGGGGACAAGCTGGTGCCCGACCGGAATTGATAGGCCCGCACCACGAAGGTCGCCATCTGCGCGCGCGACACCGCATCGGCGGGGCCGTACGTGCCGTCGGCTCGGCCACCGACGAGTCCGGCCGCCGCCAGTCGGTTGATGTTGGCCTCGTGGGGGTTGCCGTTGTCGTCCGGGAACTGGTCGGGCCCCGGCGGCAGCGTCCCGCCAGTGCGTTCAACGAGTCGAGCGATGAACGACGCCATCTGCCCCCGGTTCACGACCGCGGACGGCGCATACGTGTCGGCGGCGGTGCCGTTGGCGATACCCCACCACACCGCGCACGCGATGTTCGAGGAGTGCACATTGCCTGCACCGACGTCGGTGAATGCGGTCGGCAGCACACGACCCGGCGGGCATGCCGCACCCACGTCGAGCGCGGACGGTCGGACGAGTACCTGCCCGGTGGCAAACACCGGCGACTCGAAGGTCGCGTTGTGGAATCGGCCGCACACCGAATAGCTCCCAGCTGCGAGTCCGGTCGGCCACGCAACCTGGGTCACGCCCTGCAAGACCGATACGCCGGTCGCGATGGATGCACCGTTGCAGCTACTGCGGTCGCTGGCGGCGATGAGGTCGACAGTCTCGCCGGCCTGCCACGCGGCATCGACGAACTGGATCGGAGTCGACGAGTCGTTGTCTTCGGTCAATCGAATGAAGTCGAGCACGAATCCCCGGGGACCCGGATCCTCGTGGGGGTCGAAACGGAGGGAGGTGATCTGTTGTCCGGCCCACCCGATGCGGACTGCATCGGTTTCGTCGACGGCGTCAGACGGGGGGTTGGTTCCGAGCTCGATCTCGTAGGTATGGCTTCCGGGATACACGATGACGTCCTGCGAGTCCTGGTACAGGTCCGGGCGTGCCGCGACCTGCCAGATGACCCGAACATTCATTCCGCCGCCGGGCGCATCCGCGAGGCCGAACGGACCGTCGTACGTGACGCTGAACACCAGTCGGTGGAACCGGGTTCCGTCGATCGGCGTGGGGCCCAAGGGCAGCTCGATCTGCGGATCGTTCGTCGTGCTCACCCCATCGAGCACGCCGCCGGCCACGGTGTAGGTCATTCCAGTCGCGCTTGCGACGTCGCTCGCCTCGGAGAAGTCCCACGCGTCCCCCCGCACGACCGAGGCGTAGTCCCTACCGCCGGAACGACTCGGGCTCAGGAACTGCGGTTGCGGAGGGCTCACGGCCGCCGGCGTTGCATCCGCACCAGGTGGCATGACGCGCACCCAGTCGAACGCAACCGAGATCGGTGTACCGCCCGAAGGGACGATGAACAGGCCGCGGATGTCGCCGGCCCAGGGAAGCGATCCCGCGAACCGCGGCTGGCTCGGGATGTCGTAGGTGTAGGTGTGCGTGCCGGATTTGGTCGGGAACGAGAACCCGCCCTGGCACGACGGCAGGATCTGAGCGCACGTGTACCAGAGCACTCCGCCGGCGGCATCGTGATCGGCGGTCATCGCGAAGCTGATCGTCGTGTACCGGCTCGGGTCGAGCGGGTAGATCCCAGGGTCGCGACCCCACGGCAGCGCCATCCCGACGTGAGAGCGGATGAACTCGAACTTCCCACCCGCATCGGCGTCGCCGTGGAGCAGACCGCCGGACACCGCCACATCGCGTACTCCTTCGGACTGCACGTTGGGTGTGACGTCGAAATCCTCTGGGTTCGAGAAGTCCCACGGGTCACCGAAGTTGTCGAGGGCGTAGTCAGCCTGGGCGCGCGACGTGCCCGCGAGGACGGCGCCCGCCGCCGGTGGAGACGACCATGTCATCGCCGGCGTCGTGATGGCGATCGCCGCGATCACGGCGCGACAGATCCATCGGCTTGTTCTCCGGCCCGCGACCATCTCTTGTGCATCGGCATGTCAGCGCCGTAGCTGAAACTGATGTCGATGACGGGTGTCAGGCAGGAAGCGCGACCCCATCGTCGTGCACGAGCTTGGCCAAGACACGGGCGAGGAACGTGGCCATCTGGTCGCGGGTGACGCCTTGCCCAGGACCGTACGTTCCGTCCAAGCGACCGGTGACAAACCCCGCGCCCGCGGCACGGTTGATGTTGGCCTCGTGGGTGTTGCCGTTGTCGTCGCCGAACGCGTCAGACCCTGCGGGCAACGTGGTGCCCGACCGGAACTGGTAGGAGCGCACCACGAATGTCGCCATCTGTGCGCGGGACACTGGGTCGTTTGGCCCATACGTGCCGTCGGCTCGGCCGCTCACGAGCCCGGCGGCCGCCAGCCGGTTGATGTTGCCCTCGTGCGTGCTGCCAGTACCTACGCTGCCACCGTGAACGCGGGGGCGTGGGGATGTCTCGTACTTGCAATGTTCGCCGCCGTGGGCGATTGGCTCGCGGTGCAACGGCGGGCGAAGCAGGTCGAGTACCTGAGCAAGCCGCTCACGATGGTCTTGCTGATGGGCGTAGCCGCGACCGTGAGCGTCGACGACTCGTCGGTGCGGGGGTGGTTCCTGGTTGCATTGACGTTGTCGATGCTCGGCGACGTTTTCCTCATGGTTCCGGCGGATCTGTTCATTGCGGGGTTGGGATCATTCCTGCTCGCCCATGTGGCGTACGTCGTCGGACTGTGGGTCGACGGCGTCAGCTTCCTCGCATTCAGCCTCGGCGTCGCGCTCGCCGCGCTCGCAGTAGTGATCATCGGCGGACGCGTGCTCCGTGCGGTCAGGGCGGGAGAGCACGCCGGAATGACCGCTCCGGTCGGGGCCTACATGGCGGTGATCTCCG
>JBEEGD010000008.1:0-9763 GCA_041166685.1 Acidimicrobiaceae bacterium
GAAGACGGTGTCCGTGAGAAGGAGCTCCTCACGCGCGAGCAGCCGGGTGGCCCGCTTGGCGAGTGCGGGGGGATCGCCGGTCAGGTGCCGGATGACGACGTTGGTGTCCAGCAGCGCGGTCAGCGTCGCGCCTCGGCCCAGGCGCGGCGTGTGCGCGAGCGGATCTCCTCCCATGAGGCGCCTCGCTTGCCGGGCGGGACCTCGACGGAGCCGGCCAGCTCGAGGAAGTCGGACGTGCGCGCCAGGACCGCCGAGTCGTCGCCGACCCGGAACAGGACCCGGTCTCCGGTCTTCAGGCCCAGCGCCTCCCGCATGGCCTTCGGCAGCGTGACCTGGCCCTTGCTGGTGATCTTCGCCGACACGTCCATGCGCCTTACTATACGCCCTTGGTAAGGCGCTTTCTCGCTCGGTTCGCAACAGGTCGGCGGCGGACTACACTTGAAACCCCGCGCCGCGGCACGACCGCCGCGGCGACCTCGGGGCTATAGCTCAGTTGGGAGAGCGCCTGGATCGCACCCAGGAGGTCGGGGGTTCGAGTCCCCCTAGCTCCATTGGAGGAAGGGCCGGCACCGCCAGGCCTCTTCCGAGCTCAGGTTCCGAGAAGCGGTCAGCCGGGCGTGCGCTTGCGCTTGGCTGGGCGCTTCCTCTTCAGCTTGTACCGAGCCGAGACAGGCTCTGAGGCCTGTGCGCCGTCACAAGCTGGCGCGCTGACGCTTTCTTGGTTCAGGGGCCCGTCGACGTTGAAGGAGGCGCGCCATGTGAGCGTCGAACAGACTCATCAGCACCCTAGGCAATGCGCGCTAATCGGTCCGGGGGTCGGCCTGGGCCGCACGCAACTGACCTCTGCCAACAAGGTCCAGGCACACGCTGCCCAGGAAGTACACACATGCGTGGTCCTCGTTGTCGAACTCGACGGGATCCGACTCTTCGCCACGCTCACTCAAGAACACCACCCACTTGGAGCCTCGCCTGGCCAGGACGGTAGCGAGTTCTCTATGCGACCCATCGAGGCGGTAAAGATCGGATGGCACATCGAGCTCGTAGAGCACCTTAGATAGCTCAGCGACGGTCATCGAACCTCTCGGAGGTAGCCGCGTCGCACCAGTTCCGCTTGTGAGGCGTGAGCGCGGCTTGGCCACCGACCACTTCGAAACCGCGCTCCGTTACGTGGTAGTCGAATGCACAGGTGACTTCCTGCAAGTAAGTCGGTTCGCCGATCATCCCGGCGGCAAGGCCCATCGATCACGCGGTGGGAAACCATCAGGCCTCGGGCACTTCGCCGCGGTCCGTCCCGACGAGCTGCCCCGAGACTCGCGTGTGATCGCCCGTAGAAACCCGCTCAGCTTCGACCAGCTTGACGTCGGGAAACAATCTCCGGAGCCGCGCGAGCGCCTCATCGTCAAGCCCGGCGCGGACCTCCAACTCAAACGTCTGTGAGTCGAAGTCGAAGTCCACCTGCCAGTCAGGGACAGTCCTTACCTCTGCCTCTGGACCGGCAGTCAGGCTGAGCCCGAACGGGTCGTAACTGCCGTCGGTGTGGCCCAGGGACCGGTACCTGTGCTCGAGACCATCAGGAGTGCTCATCAGACGGGTGCGGTCTTCGGAATCAGGATCCACGGACCACAGGCGCAGCACGTCTTCCTCGACCAGCCGATCTACGAGGCTCAGGAATTCCGACCTCGACAAATCCCGACCAATCTCCCGGCCGAGCCACCGGTAGGCGGAGTAAAGCGGGGACTCGCCGACGCCAACCAGATCGAGTAGTGATGCTGCGATGCCGTTCATTCCGCCCCGAACCTCGCGTTGGGACGATAGGTCTCGTGCAGGATGTCACCGCGTGGGCGACATATCCGATGCCGCGCGACGCGGCAGGAGAATGCGAACAAACCGGTACACACCTGAACTCCTGCGTCACGTCATCGCGCAGCTAGTTCGTCGTCGATCACGAAAGCGAAGAGCAGGTCGGGAGTCGCTACGTCTTCAACAAAGCTGCGAGCTTCCCGGATCGACTCGTGGAGGTCGGCGACATCGGAGATGTCAAGGATGGCGTCCATGTCAGGACGAACCTCGCGCCCGCGCAGCCGGAAGCCCTCGGCTCCGAGCACCCGAACGCCACGGTGTTCCAAAGCGTCGAGCAGCCTGCCGACGTCATCGGCTGGCACGAGAACCAAGCCGCCGACGCGCTGAATCGCAAGACCCATAGTGCGCGCGAGTTCCTCTACCGATCCCACGGTGCCCTCCACTCGGCCTTCGAAGCCGCCGACGTTTGATCTCTTGGCGGCGGACGCAGCTCATCGTAGGCGGCGTTCCACTCCTCCAGTCCGTGGAGCGCACGCAGGGCCCTCTCCACCCTGATTGGCGCTACCACGGCGCGGAAGGGCAGACTTTCTGCCTCGTCACTAGTTGCGCGGCGACGTTTGGTGCCTGTGAAATCGACAACGTCGAAAGCTCCCGGCGCTACAGCTTCCTTGTATGCCGGCCAAGGCAGTCTGTCTGAGTTCACGGCGGCGTGCCCAACGACCGGCCAATGCCCACGGTGGAGCAGAGCATCGAGGGTAACTGGGAGAAGTGCGGGCTGGTCTCGTACGAGTGCCGCAAGGTCCGGCTTGCTCTGGCTTGGATGATCGTCCGGAAAGACCGCGATGTAGTAGTGACCCTGCCCAAGGGCATGCACGATTTGACCGTATCCGACTCGGTCGTCGTCAAGCGGGATCGCGAAGACATCGCCTACGCGAAACCGTGCCATCAGTAGTCGCCGCCAGCTTGGATGTATCGATCGGGACTCATCTGATGCCGTCTGTTTGCGAGGCCCCCGAAGGGATTGCGCATGCTGGTTGGGTCCCCGTGTTGGCGGATGAAGTACTCCTCAAGCCGATCTAGCTCCGTGCCGGGACGTGCTCGGCCGACTATCTCATAGCTGAAGTCAGACCACGGATTCCCGCGCGCATGCTCACTCTGCCGCTCACGGAACCTATGGCTTTCCCCGTTGAGATCCGTCCGCCGATGCCCCCACCGGGACCCGGCAGGGCGATCACGGCCAGACGGGTCGTTGGTCAGTATCCGACGTCGGTGAGCAGGGCCCCGCACGAAGCCAGGACTCTCGTACTTCCTAGCGACGCTCTTGGAACACGAGCGTCACAACGAGGTCATCGACGCTGGCCTCGCCGAAGCCATCGCTGCAACACAGAACGACTTCCCCAGCCGACCCCTCCCGAACGATCATTCCGGCGTTGCCAATCCATGCCTGCATCGTCCCGGCTGGATCACACCACACGTTCCATGCTCGGAGCGTCATAGCGACACGATCGGACTTCGGCCTCAGAGTCGCGACGACCTCTGGCGGGGCAGTGTCCGACCACAGCACTACCACCGAGACCCGCGCTATTGATCACGATCTCGCCAGCCTTCGCCTTCAGTCGCAGGCCCTGCGCCCGGTCTGCTGAAGCCCGCATCCTGATCAGCATGTCCAGCTCGGTGTTGATGGGCGGGGGCTGGTACATCATCTGCACGGTGGTACCGCCCAGGTCGATGGGAGCGCCATTGCTTTCTCGGAATTGCTCAGCCAGCTTACGCGACATGCCAGTATCCCGGCCTGCGATATGGATCAGCGACCGCGTGGTCCTGAGGCCATCGCAGCACGAGGAGATCCCTCGGGGATTGCCTGAGAACCAGTGCCTCGGCAGGCGGGGTGTGGTGGGTTGTCGCCCCCTGGCTATCAGGCTGCCCTAAGCCGCAGCGACAAATACCACGCCACCGTCCCCTCCTCAGGTGTCAGGAAGTCAGGCGGGTCTGGGAACACCTTCAGCTCGGGATAGGCCCGTTCGATCTCCTCAGGTGACAGCGCATCGATGTACATCCAGATGCCGCCCATGCCGTAGTCATCCACCGCCAAGAACGAACGCTTCATCGCGGGATCCTCCTAAACGGGACACCCTGGACGCTCGTTCCGCACCGAACGAAACGCTCAAGACCGCCGCCAGGCTGGCCCGAGTGAGGATCCACCCGCGTAAACGGGCTCGGGTCTTTGAGCCGCGAGATCGGGATCTCGCACAGCCTCTTGCTAGTGACCTTGCTGGGTTGGCGCGAGGGCTTCCTGAGCTGGCCCCATGATCGCCGCACGCGCAAATACGCCTTCCCCAAGCAGAGCACATACGCCCGCGAGCGAACTCGCCCTATCGATCAAGGGCAGAAGACGCGCCCGGAGCAACGAGCTCAACTCCTCTATCCGAGCATCGGCGTCCAACTCGTACTCGAGATCGAGCAGGTTTCGTAGGCTTCCTTCGACGTCAGGGAGCAGATCTTCCAGCCGAGCAAAGATGTGACAGCGGTTGACCTTCGGATAGTCCTCACCGCCGAGCTCGCGCAACCAGAATCCTTGGTTCCAGTAATACTGAGGGCCATACTGCGACTTTTGCAAGTTCGAGACTGCGACGACCTCATCGCTGCACCGGTACCACGAGCCGCCCTTCTTCTCGAAACCAGCCTCGCGTCCGAACCTGTCGAACGCTAGTACAGCATTTCTCTGACTCATGGTCGATCGTCTGTGTGCTTCGACCGCGCGGGCGTGGCCCTCGCGCTTTGTCCTACGTAGCGGGACCACAGCCTGTCAACTCCTTCAACGAGGTTGTGGTCGGCGTGTGGCCAGAGCGCGCGGATAGCTATCTCAACCGAGTCGTTGGGCGCCATATCCTGCAAGCGCCGGATGAGATCTACCGCACTCCCGTCGTACTCGTCGTGAGGCGCAGCGATGGTTGCGCCCATTTGATCCGGATCGGACTCGTAGAGCAGCCCGGATAGGCCGGAGCGCAGAGTCTCCCACGCAACGTGCTGGTCATTACGTCCCGTGTCCATTTGCCCCCTGACGCTGCGCAACGGATCTGCCGAATGCGGGGATTGAACTGGCCACGAGTGTAGGCAGTGACGACTTGACCGTTTCCGTGTAGCGCGTCACGCCCGGGTCGACGTTGAAGCCGCCGCAGGTGGCCGGCAGACTGACCCAGCCGGTCAGGCCGGACCCGCGTCGTCGGACTCGGGACTCCAGATCGCAAGTTCCCCACCCGGCAGCGACACGATCCGAAAACCCGCCGGCCCCACGATGTTCCACGGCTCGTAGTCCTCGCCGACCGGCACACGCAGGATGCTCCCGTCCGCGAATGTCAGCTCGAGTCGACCGTCCTTAAACGCGACCACCCGCTCGACGTCTTGGCGCAACACCCGCAGCGCAGGCGCCATCCGCACCGGATCTCCCTCGGGCTCGAACACCATCTCGCCACCGCCACCCGGCATCCGAAGCGTGAACGGCTGCTCGATCGTGACGTAGTACGAGTCATCCACATCGCCCGCCACAACCAGCGAAAACGCGTAATCCAGCCGGCACTGCGTCACAGTCCGGCCCACCATCGGCACGAGCCAGCAATCAGTCGCCTCCACGAGCTCTCCGAGCATCACTTCGGCCACCCGCCCAGCGGCCCCAAGTAGTCCTCATGATGGTGCGTCAGCCTCTCCGGGCCTGGCTTCCCACCGACACTCAGAGGCTGACCGTGCTCGTTGTAGTAGCGGAAGTAACCCCTCGGATTCTTCGTCGTGGGCTCCATGATCCGAATCGAGTCCGCGTTGCCCGGAGCCCCCGGCCGCTGATAGATGATCCCATTCCCGCTGTCGGCCTCACGCCCAACCCAGCCCTTCGGGATATCGAACGTCGTCCCACGCGGCGTCGTAACGAACCTCGTCGCCCGACCGGCACTCGTTCCCGCGTTTGTGGCCTTTGTATCACTGTAGCCGATTAGGCGTCGGACGAAGGCGACGATTCCGGTGCTCCCGGCCGCTTCCTCGACGGCCTTGGCCTTCCCGCCGCCGGGACCCGGCAGCACGATGAGGATCGCCTGGCCGAGTGGGCTGGAGGCCAGGGCTGCCTGGTCTTGATACGTGGCTGAGGCCGGGTCTCCGATCAAGCCGCAGACCCCGAATCCATGGCATAGATCAGCACCGACGAGGTTGAGCCACGCGTCGGACTCGCTTCGGTCCGCGCGCGGGGCAACGCTTACAAGCCCTGCGCGCAACGGTGCGAAGATCGGCGCGCCGAGAAGCCGTGCCAGCGGGCGCGACCGCACATAGTCTCGGCGGACGCTGGGGGACAAGCCCCGCTCACCCGTGAGGCTCGTGCCTTGGTTGCGCGGAATGCGCTGCCGGTCCGGCGCAGGGTTGCGGCTGCTCGCCGGGTCATAGCCCCCGGCTTGGCAGACATCGCTGCAGTGCCCGTCGAATTCGATGTTGTTGATGGGGTTCGCGCCGCCGAAGACGTAGCGGTTCTGCGTGAGCGGGTCGGCTTGGAGGTTGAAGTCGCCGGTGCTCGACTCGAATTGGTCGGCGCTGAGGAACCGTCCGATGTCGGGGCGGTAGATGCGGGCCTGCATGTCGTAGGCCTTGACGCCGGAGTCGTAGTAGAAGCCCTGGTAGCGGAACGGGTTGTCCTTCGCGTGGGACCCGAGGAGGTTTTCCGGGGTGTCCAGCTCGCCGTACGGGTCGTAGGCGTAGACGTCCTTCGCCACGCCCACGCCGGGGTCGACCGATCCGTCCTGGCCCTCTACGCGCTCGACCGACCCGTTGGCGTCCACCCCGTAGGTGCGGAAGTCAGACGGGTTGGTGGTGCCCGCGTTCGCGGTGCCCTGACCCAGGCGCCGTCCGGAGGAGTCGTAGTCGTAGTAGCGGGTCGTGCCGTCGGCGTCCTGCTCGCGCGACAGCGACCGCGACGTCCCGATGTAGGCCATGTCGCGACGCGCGTCGCCCGTCGCGCTCTTGGTGGTCTTCGTGTCGCGGCGATCGAACCCGTCGTAGTCATAGACGGCCGGGTCGGCCAGGCCCGGGCCCTTGGCGGCCACCAGGCGCTCGAACTCGTCATAGCAGTAGCGCGTCACGCCCGGGTCGACGTTGAAGGCGCCGCAGGTGGCCGGCAGTCCCGGCAGATCGGGCGTCGGCGGCAGCACCGCCGTTCCGGTGACGATCTGCTTGCTCTTGATGACGTTGCCGAAGTCGTCGTACTCGAACGTCGTGCTCGTGAGCGAGTCCTCGGCCTTGGTCAGCCTCGAGCCGACGTAGGTGTAGGTCGTGGTCTGATTGATCGGCAGCTTGGTGTCGGTCTTCTTGACGATCGCGCCGGACGCGTTGAGCTCGTAGGTGACGTCGCTGCCAGGGTTCTGCTGGTTGGGGCCGCGCGTCCAGTGCACGAGCTGGTTGCGGGCGTTGAAGTCGTGGGTGCCGCGTTCGTCCTTTGTGCGGTTGCCGTTGGGGTCGTAGGTGTAGTCCTGGTCCTTGAGGAAGTCTGCCGAGGCGGCCCCGTCGCGCTGGCGGCGCAGGGTGGTCAGGTCCCCGTGGCGGCCGTAGAAGCGCAGCTCGTTCACGTTGTTGGACGTGTGCTGGGTCGCGAGCTCGCCGGAGTCGTAGTAGGTCTTGTTCGTGGTGCGCATCGGGTCGCTGCCCTGCGCGACGCGCATCTGGGTCTCGCGGTCGAGGCGGTCGTAGGTGAAGGACGTCGTCTTGGCGTCGTCGTGTCCGCCGTTGGAGTCGACGTACTGGCCGCCCACGAAGCGTCCGTCGGTCTGGCGCGAGGTGACGTTGCCGTTTGCGTCATAGGCGAAGCCGGTGTCCTTGCCGTCCAGCCATGTCTCGTTGACCTGGGTCAGGCGCTCGGCGCTGTCGCGCCCGAAGGTCGTGGTCCGAGCGAGTCGACTGTCCTGCATCGACGTCAGCGACCGGTTGGGGTTGTAGGCGTACTGGTAGGTGCGCGTCGTCGTCTGGTCCGCGGTCCCGTCGTCCTTGACCTTGGTCGCGGTGCGCTGCTTGAGCAGCCCGTTGGGCCACAGCTCGCGCGTCACGCTGCGGCCCTTGTACGACCCGTGCCGGTAGGTGAGCCACTTCGTCTGCTCGCCGCGCTTGTCGTAGTCGTACTCGACGCGGTCCACCGAGGTGGGAGGGTTGGGAGGCGCCGGATTGCGCATCTCCTCGTCGGTGTAGCTGGCGATCCATCCGTTGTCGAGGTAGTCGTAGGACGTCTGCGGCGCGGCGCTGGCACCCACCTCGAACGGCGCGAACAGGGCGGTGACACGCCCCCGGGTGTCGCGCCCATAGCGCTGCTGGTAGCGCTTGTCGCCGCTGCCTGTGCCGCCCCAGGGCATGTACGCGTCCGTCAGCAGGTCGTCGCTGTTGTAGACCCGAACCGTCGCGTGCTTCGTCGCCGCCGTGAGGTTGCCCGCGACGTCGTTTGAGAAGTCGTCGGTCGCGCCGGACGCGCCCACGCCCTTGGGATTGACCACGCGACGCAGGTTGCCGTTGGGATCGAAGGTGCGCAGCGTGGTGCGCTTGTCCGCGCCCGAGCCGGTGGTCTGGCTCGACATCAGGCCTCGCCCGTCGTACTGCATCTCGGTCACGCGGCGCTCGTTGCCGCCGCCCGGTGCCGTCTGTGCACCGGGAGCGTCGATGGCGGTCAGGTTGCCGTCGGCGTCGTAGCTGTAGTTGGTGTCGTGGCCCAGGCCGTCGGTCGCCTTCTTCAGCCGCTCGGCGGCGTCGAACTCGTATGAGGTGTCGTACCAGCCACGCGACTCGCCCGCCGGCATGGTCTGGAGGTTGCCCCGGGGAGAGCCTTCGCGGGTGCGGTTTCCCGCGGTGTCGTACGAGTAGGTCCAGGTGTCACCGCGGGGGTTGGCCTCGGAGGTCAGGCGGTCGAGGGAGTCGTAGCGGTAGGCGAAGGCGTACGCCGGCCCTCGTGGGGTGACGCGGGAGGTGAGGTTTCCGTTCTCGTCGTAGGCGAGTGTGGTGTTTTCCGGTGGCGGGCTCGTCGTGGTGGTCGTCGCCCCGGCGCCGGGGGCGATCTCGTGAGTGCGGCGGTCATATCCGTCGTAGGAGAACGTGGTCGCCGGCCCTTGGCACGTGAAGTGATCGGGCGGCGCGTTGTCGCACGCTGTGTAGGAGGCGAGGTTGCCGTTCGGGTCGTAGTCGTAGACGTGCCTGATCGGGTCCGTGCCCTTGAACGGCCATTCCTTGTAGCGCACGCGCCCCGCGGCGTCGTAGCCGATCGATCGCGCGTTGCCCGCGACGTCGGTGATCGTGGTCAGGCGCATCTCGTTGTCGTAGGCGAACGTCGTAGCGCCGGCCAGCGGGAGCATCCCTCCCAGCTGCTGGCGATCGACGCTGCCGAAGTTCGTCTGCCCGTCGGAGTGCGGCAGCGTGGGAACGCGCTCGGAGCCGGCGGCGTTGGTCGAGCGGCCGGGTCGCTCGGCGAGGCTGGGACCCCCGGTGGCCACCTCCAGGTCGGCGGCGCCTGCCTGCTGGCCGAAGTGGATTCCCGGGTCCTTGGTCTCGTTCGGCGCCGCCTGCGAGCCATTGGTGCCCCAGTTGAGGTCGTAGTAGGACGGGCGGGTCGTCGAGCGCAGCTCGCCGGTGTCGAAGAAGGTGTTCGTGATCGCGTTGCCGCGCGGATCGGTGATCGTCGAGGGGTTGCCGGCTGGGTCGCGGGCGTAGGTGACCTTCCAGCTCTTCAGCGTGGAGTCGGGCAGGTCGTACTGGCCTGGCGCGAAGGGCACCGAGCGTGACTTCAGCGCGCCGCTGGGGTCGTAGTCGTAGACGGTGGTGAAGTACGTGCGCAGCTGATGGTCGCCGTCGGAGAGCGACACGGTCTGAGGGCCGTTCGAGGAGGCGACTCCGCGCGGCGTGGTCTTGGCGATCACCTTGCCGTCGGCGCGGCGGGCGTACTCGGTCGTGCGCCCGAGCG
>JBEEGD010000009.1:0-5226 GCA_041166685.1 Acidimicrobiaceae bacterium
TGGGAAGGTCGTTCTCCGCTCGAGCCAGTCCTGGTACCACGTTCGGCTGGCGATCCTTCCCAACAACTCGACCGGCTGGGTGCCCAAGAAGGCGCTTGGCAGGCTGTACACGGTCCACACGCATCTCTACGTTGATCTCAAGACAACGAAAGCGACCCTCGAGCGCAATGGAAAGGTCGTCTTCAAGACGATCATCGGCGTTGGACGTTCGTACTGGCCGACACCGCGCGGGCAGTTCTACATTCGCGACAAACTCGTGGACTTCCACAATCCGTCCTACGGACCTGTCGCCTTCGGAACGAGTGCTCGCTCTGCGGTGCTGACCGATTGGGCCGACGGCGGATTCATTGGCGTTCACGGCACCAACGAACCTCAAATCCTCCCTGGGCGCGTCTCACACGGCTGCATCCGCATGCCAAACGCGTCGATCCTGACGCTCGCTCGCTTGATGCCGGTCGGCACTCCGTTGACAATCACCTAGCGGCAAGCGCAACTCAACGTATATTGCATCGACGCTGCGAGCCTCGACTCTGGGGCCCGGGTTGCTGACGGTGGGGGTTGCTGCACATGACGGCGGATGGTTCTGAGAACCTTCGCGTATTGATTGCGAATGAGCGGCGTGACCATCTCGCACTCGTCGCGGAGATCGTCGCCGGCCTCGGCCACAAGGTGGTCGCCCAGGAGACCGAAGTCACGACGATCGGCTCGATCACGGTGAGCGAGCGTCCCGATGTAGCGCTTGTGGGACTCGGCCTCTCCTCCAAACACGCGCTCGACCTGATCGACGAGATCGTGAAGGAGGCTTCATGCCCCGTGATCGCGCTGCTCAGCGTCGCCGATTCCTCCTACGTGAGCGATGCAGCCAAGCGCGGCGTGTTCGCCTATATCGTCGACACCACCCCCGAAGAGCTTCAAAGCGCGATCGACATCACGCTCCAGCGATTCCGCGAGTACCACAGCCTGCAGGGAGTCGTCGGGCGCCGGGCCGTGATCGAGCAGGCGAAGGGCATCCTGATGGCTCGAAATGGGATCGACAGTGACAGAGCCTTCGCGCTCCTTCGCGACCGTTCCCAAGCGAGCGGGCGCAAGCTTGCGGACATCGCCTCGGCGATCATCGAGAGTCATCTGCTGCTAACGGCTGCCCCCCACGGCAGCGAGAGCTCGACTGGCGATCGCCGTTAGCTGATCAGCGACTCTCGGAGAGCGCTTGCGACCGCTTGTGTCCGCGTGTCCGCCTCGAGCTTCTGCATGGCGTGCTTGACGTGTGTCCGGACGGTAAGCGGTGAGATGAAAAGCTCGGAGGCCACCTGCTCGTTGCGCATCCCGTCGGCGAGCAACCGGAGAATCTGGCGCTCCCTCTTGGTCAGCGAGAGCAAGCGGTCTGTCGCGCCCGGGCTCGCAAGCATGCCTCCAAGTACCGGGTCGACGTAGGTCCCGCCCTCCGCGACGATCCTGACCGCGCGCATGAGGTCGGCCAAAGGGGTTTCCTTCGCCAGGAACCCGCGAGCCCCCAGATCGAGCGACTCCAGCAGCAAGCCGCGTTCGGGGTTACCCGTATAGAGGATCACCGCCGGCGCGTTGTCGACCCCGGCCAGCCGTCTGAGAACCTCGATCCCGCCAAACTTCGGCATCCTGATGTCGAGGACCGCGACATCAGGCCTTCGCTCGTTGATCAGGCGCAATGCTTGCTCACCGTCAACGGCGCGAGCCACAAGCTCGATGTCGTGCTCGTCGGTGAGGAACTGCGCGACCGCGTCCATGATCAACGGATGGTCATCTGCGATGAGCAACCGCAGGCGCTCCTCCTGGCTTCCCCCACTGGCTTGGCCGGCCATGCTCAGTTCCATCCTACCGCCGAACTTCGGTGATGAATGCCGGGCCAATCAAGCGCCGGTCTGCACTGCTCCTACGCGCTCAGGGCCGTGAAGCCGTCGCTCGTCCGGCTGATGATCTTGTACCCGAGGTCCGTGAGAGCTGACGCATCCGTCATTGCATGCCACGAGCCCGAGTTCAGAATTCGCAGATGGTTGAAGCGGTACTCGAATCCGTTGCACCCAGGTGTACCGCCGTTCCAGCTCTCGCTCATCGCCATCGGCTGGAAACGGCTGCTACCCGGCAGTTGGACCGGAGCGATTGCCGGCTTGCCGTTGACAAGCACCTGCCACCAGCCGGGCTTCTTCGGCAGCTGAGACACGGCGAGGCGGTAGGCAGTGCCGGGAGCGATGCCCGAAGCGACGGTGACGTACCTGATGGGCCGGCCCGGCTGGGTGATCTCGACGTACAGCTCGCTGTCGCCGCCGACCATCGTGTTGACGCCCGTCTGGAGCCACTCCGCCTGGCCGCCGGGGCCGACGTGAGTACCGCCGACGCCGATCCAGCCCGCGACGTGGCCGTCGGAGACCTGGGCGGGGGCGAGGGCCGTGACGACCGCCTGAATGCCCTGCGCCGGCCGGTTGCTGTACAGCCCGGCGTAGGCATAGGGATGCGGTGTGCAAGACGCTGCGGGCGCTGCCGTGGCCGCCGCCTTGGCGGTGGTGGCTGCGAGCGCAAACGCTGCAACGACGCCGATCAGGACGACGGGGAAGCGTGAGAGATGGGAGATGCGGGCCACGGACTCACCATCCCGCGAGGCGCTCCCCGCGAGAATCCTGGCAAACAACCCCGCTGCATCCTGCTTTTGCAGGAGGTGACTCCGCTGCCGATCGCTTCGGAGCGACTAACCCCTCTTTCCGACGGTCGGCACGGGAAATGCCGGGTCGACGTAGATGCCCCCGTGGACCGCGGTGGCGATCGCCGCGAGCAGCGAACTCGGGGGAACTGATTTCCGGACTACCACGCCGGCCCCGGAATCGAGCGCCTCCTGCACCAGTCCAGGCGGCGCCTCGCCGGTCAGGATCACGCTCGCCGTGTCGAGGCCGGGCCGTGTCGCCTCTCGGGCCACCTCACTACCGGTGATGCCGCCAAGGCGCACGTCGACCCCCGCAAAGTCAGGTCGATGCGTTTTCAGACCAGCAACAGCGTCACGACCGGCCGCGACCGCCTCGACAACTCTGAAGCCCTCGTGCGCCAGCACGCTGGCGATCGAGGCAAGCATGTCTCCGTGATCGTCAACCACCATGCAAACGAGACGTTCCGGATGTTGCGAGTCGTTTCGACGCATGACACAACTCTCGTGTTGCACCGACCTTTGGCAAATCGTGTCTTTGCATCCGCCTCCATCCTCCTTTGGGAGGATTCGCGCAGAAAATTGCGTCCCGCAGTACTATGCGTCGAACCGTACAAAGATCGACCCTCGCCCATGAGGTGACGCACGTCGGGAGGTACGGTTGGTCGACGGAGCTCGCAGTAGGCTTGAAATGCCGACAAACGGCGCGACTGCAGGTCGCGTCATTCGTGTCCTCGTCGCCGACGATGAGGAGACAATGCGGGCGGCACTTTGCGATCTGATCGTCTCGGAAAGCGGGCTCGAGCTTGCCGCGGTCGCCACGAACGCCGAAGAGGCAATCCAAAAGGCTCGGTTGGTCAAGCCCGACGTGGCGGTGCTCGACGTGCGGATGCCAGGGGGCGGTGGCCCGCACGCGGCTCGAGGAATCCGCTCGGTTTCACCCCACACGCGCTCGATCGCGCTGTCTGCGTACGAGGATCGCTCGAATGTCTTGGAAATGTTGCAGTCGGGTGCGATCAGCTATCTGGTGAAGGGCAAGCCCACCGATCAGATTCTGGATGCGATTCGACGTGCCGCGCGAGGCCAGTCGAGTTTGTCTTCTTCGATCGTTGCCGAGCTCGTCGGCGACCTCAGTCGCGACATCAGCGAGCGAGGGGACACCGGACAGATTCTCCGGATGAGTGAAACACGCTTCCACGATCTGCTCGAGGCGGTCCCGGACGCCGTTGCGATCATCGATGCCTCCGGCGAGATCATCCTCGTCAACGAGCAGACCGAGCGCCTCTTTGGGTTCAGGCGTGATGAGCTGGTGGGACAGATGATCGAAGAGCTCCTTCCGCGACGCCTGCGCGAAGCGCACCTGGGTGTGGGGCAAGGCTACTTCTCCAACCTGCGAACCCGCCCTATGCGCTCCGGACTCGCGGCTGCCGGATTGCGCAAAGACGGCAGCGAGTTTGCGGTTGACATTTCAGTGTCGACAGTCGAGACCGATACGGGGCGACTGGCGACCGCGTTCTTTCGCGACGTTTCCTCGGAACGGACGGCGAGAGAGCTCGTTCAACAGAAGACTGATGAGCGCTTCCGAGCTCTGCTCGAGTCAGCTCCCGACGCCGTTCTGGCTGTGGATTCCCGCGGGCTGATCGTGCTCGCCAACCGGCAGACCGAAAGAGTCTTCGGCTATGAACGCTCGGAGGTGGTCGGCCAGCCGGTCGAGACGCTGCTACCGGACCGATTCCGCGTCCGCCACTCGAACCTCCGGAACGGCTACTTCGCGGCCCCGCACACTCGGCCGATGGGCACCGGCCTCGAGCTCTTCGGACGGAGAAAGGACGGAAGCGAGTTCCCGGTTGACATCTCACTCTCCGAGATCGAAACAGACGACGGCCGCTTGGTGGCCGCGTTCATCCGCGATGCGACTGACCGAGAGGCGCGCGTCGAACTCGACCGTTCGATCGCCGAACGGCGTGCCGTGCTCGCTCGTCTCGTGTCGGCCAGCGAGGAGGAGCGCCGTCGAATCGCCGGCGACATTCACGACGACTCGATCCAGGTGATGACTGCCGCCGGAATGCGACTTCAGATCCTCCGCAGGTCATTGAACGATCCAGAGCAGCTGGGACGACTCGACCAACTCGAGCAGACAATCGAACTCTCGATCACGCGTCTGCGTCACCTCATCTTCGAGCTCCGCCCACCGGCGCTCGACAACGAGGGGCTCACGGCAGCGCTCCGCGCCTACCTGGACGAGGCCGATGAGACAACCGGTACGTCGTACCGTCTCGACGACCGACTCACCGTCGAGCCGTCCGCTGCGACGCGGGTGATCCTGTACAGAATCGCCCAGGAGGTACTGACCAACATCCGCAAGCACGCCCAGGCCGTCAGCGCGACCGTCACCCTCGAGGCGCGCGACGAGGGCTACTACATGCGCATCCGCGACGACGGCGTCGGCTTCAGTCTCGACCTGATCAAAGACCGCCCCGGGCACCTGGGACTGCCGGCGATCCGAGAGCGCGCCGAGCTCGCTGGTGGCTGGTTCCGACTCGAGAGCGACCCGAGCGGCG
>JBEEGD010000010.1:0-5268 GCA_041166685.1 Acidimicrobiaceae bacterium
CGCTCGTCGTCAGAGCCAACGTGAAGCTCACCGATCGTCCACTCGACAGCAACCGTCCCAGCTATTGCGGCTCGTGCGAACAGGTTGCCGACGACCTCGCCGCCACGCGCGCCGCCGGCGCGGACGAGGTCATCCTCGACCTCCACTCCGACGCTCGCACCGCCACTGAGCTGCTCGATCTGGCCAGCGAGCTCGCGGCCGCGACCATGCTCGCCCCGGCGCTGTAGGGAGGACGTGGTGGGACCCGACGATCACATCGAGGTCGTTCGTGCGATCTACTCGGCGATGGCCGCCCGCGACATCGAGCGATTGCTCGAGTTGATCGACGAGCGGTGCACCGTCGACCAGGACCCGGCGCTGCCGTGGGGCGGTCACCACATCGGGCACCACGGCTTTGGCACGTTCGCGCTCACGCTCCGTGCGACCATCGACTCTGTCGTGACGATCGAGGCGATCTTCGCGGCCGACGGCGATGTCATCCAGTACGGCCGGACGACGGGCACGGTGACGGCGACAGGCGTCGCATTCGACCTCCCCGAGGTTCACCGGTGGACCGTGCGCGACGGCAAGGCGGTCGCGGCCCACATGGCCATCGACACCCCGGCCATGCTCGCCGCGCTCGCGGCCGCGCCGAGCGTGTGACGCCCCTGCCCGATCGCGCAGCCTGCCGCGCCAGTGGCGCTGAAGGTACGACGGCGCGGGATCGTCGGTCCCCGATGAGTGGACGCGATCCGATATCAAGGGGTTGACAACCGCTCGAGTGGCTCGTACGTTCCGACTCGGCCGACGTTGCCGGTCGGGGAGGGGCGTCGGCGTGACATATCGGGTCGTGCACTGGGGCACCGGCAACACTGGGAAGCTCGCCTTGCGCGGCATCATCCAGCACCCGGACCTGGAATTGGTCGGTTGCTACGTCCACAACGTCGACAAGGTCGGTGAGGATGCCGGCGTCCTCGCCGGCGTGGCGCCCGTCGGTGTTGCCGCGACGAGCGACGTCGACGCGCTGCTCGCCCTCGGCGCCGATTGCCTCAGCTACCTCGGTGACGGGATCGGGCCGCGGGCGTCCGACGCCGTGGCTGAGATGAGCCGCTTCCTCGAGTCGGGTTGCAACGTCGTCACGACCTCGGTCAACCAACTCGTGTACCCGAGGACGGCGGCGCCCGAGCTGCGCGAGCCGCTGGCGCGGGCGTGTGCCGTCGGTGGCACGTCCTTCTTCGGCAACGGTGCCGACCCCGGCTTCGGGAGCGATCTCCTCCCGCTGACGTTGCTCTCGCTCATGGACGAGGTCGACTCCGTGCGCGTGCAGGAGATCGTCGACTACAGCCATTACGACCAGGCGTTCGTGATGCGCGAGATGTTCGGCTTCGGGGGCCCGCTGACGCTGACCGCCCCCCTGTTCACCAGCGGGGCGTTGACCGAGTACTGGGGCGGGGTGGTGACGCTCGTGGCCGATCGTCTCGGCATCACGCTCGACGACATCGTCGAGGTCTGCGATGTCGCTGCTCTCGACCATGACGTCGACGTGGCGGTCGGCCGCATCCCGGCCGGTACGGTCGCGGCGATCCGCTTCGAGGTGCAGGGCATGAAGGACGGCGCTCCTGTGGTCGTCGTGGAACACGACACGCGGATCCACCCGGATGCGGCGCCGGACTGGCCCCGGTGCCACGGAGGCGAGAACTGCTATCGGGTGGTCATCGAAGGACGGCCGCAGTTGACCTGCGAGCTGGACATGGTGAACGAGCACGGGGGTGACGGTGGTCTCATCGCGTGCTCGATGCGCATCGTCAACGCCATCGGCGCGGTCTGCGAGGCCCCGCCCGGCCTGCTCGACACGACAGATCTACCGTTCACCGTGGGTCGAAACCTCAGGTTGCGGCCAGCCGGCGCGGGCGCGGGGGCAACCGGGTGACATCCATTGGTCCGACGACCGTGACCGACGCCGCCGGCGTCCGCGCCGACACCGACGAGATCCGCGAGCAGCTCGCCGTCTACATGCGTGCGATGCGCACGCGCGATCTCGATCTGATGGCGGAGGTGTTCACCGACGACGCGGTCATCGACTACTCCGCGATCGGTGGGTCACGCGCGAGTTGGGGAGCGACCAGGGAGTTCCTCGCCGCGACGCTCGCCGACGTGCAGCACTTCCTGCTCCACGTCGGCGACGTGTACATCGACTTCGCCGCCGATCACCTGACGGCGCGCGTGGAGACGACGTGGCACGGCGTCTTCGTGCCGTCACCCGGCGCGCCGCCGCTCCTGGTCTACGGCAGCTACGACGACGAGTTCCGGCGCACGCCGGTCGGCTGGCGCATCGCGGCGCGTGTCGACCACCCCGCCGTGCAGCTCCCCGTCACGCCCTAGCCGGCGCCGCCTCAGTCGCTCGACGTACGCGCCGCGGCACCTGTCAGCACTAGGTGGATCGGGCGCTGTCCGCCGCGATCGCCTCCCCCGCGAGGAAGCCGAACACCATCGCCGGTGCGATGGTGGCGCCCGCACCGGCGTAGCGCGTGCCCATGACGGTGGACGTCGAGTTCCCCGCGCCGTACAACCCGGGGATCGGCTCGCCGCTCTCATCGAGCACGCGGCCGGCGAGGTCGGTGACCAGGCCTGCCTTCGTGCCGAGGTCGCTCGGGCTGATCGGCACCGCGTAGAAGGGCGGCTTGGTCAGCGCGCCGAGCGACGGGTTCGGCTGCGCGCGCGGGTCGGAGTAGTAGCGGTCGTTCGCGCTGTCGCCGCGGCGGAAGTCGGCGTCCTCACCTGCCGCCGCGAAGCCGTTGAAGCGGTCGACGGACGCGCGCAGCGTGTCCGGAGCGATGCCGAGATCGCGGGCGAGGTCCTCGACGGTGTCCCTGCGGTGCAGCCAACCGGCGTCGGGCTGCCATGCCGGCGGCAGCTTCTTGTCGGACATGACGAACGACGGCAGGACAGGGCCGAGGTTGTAGCGGGAGCGGTAGGTGCCGTCGACGATGAACCATGCCGGGATCGTGATGCCGTCGCGTTCGTGGCAGGTGTACATGTCGATGACGAGGTCGTTGTAGCTCTCGGCCTCGTTGACGAACCGCTTCCCTTCGCGGTTGACGAACATGCCGTGCGGCATGCTCTTCTCGATCATCAACACGCTGTTGTAGCGCTGCCCGGGCGCCAACGTGGCCGGCATCCACCACGCCTCACGCATGAGCTCGGTGTCGAGCGTCGCGCCGACGTCGGCGGCGGCACGGATCCCGTCGCCGGTGTTGTCGTGGTTCCCGACCGTCCATGACGCGTCGATCGGGGCCCGTTGGTACTGCTTGCGCATCGCGTCGTTGCGCTCGAACCCGCCGGCTGCGATGACGACCCCGCACCGGGCCTCGATGCGGATCAGCGTGCCGCCCCGCCTCGCGACCACGCCGACGACGCGTCCGCCCTCGGTCTCGAGCGATTCGACGGGGCATGCGAGCCACATCGGCACACCACGGTCGATCAGCGAGAGGCGCAGACGCCCCATCAGCGCCTGGCCCATGCTCAGGAAGGGATCGCGTCCGAACCGGCGGCGCTTGCGCCACCGCATGGCGTACCGGGCCATGCCCTTCGCCACCTCGAGCTTCGGCCTGAACCCGGGCTGGAGCAGTCCCCGCGCTTGCGGGATCGTCATCATGAACTTCCCCATGACGAGCGCGGGCGGATACGGCTCGTGCAGGGTCCGGAACTCGTTGCCGAGCGCGGTGCCGTCGAACGCGGCTGGGTCGAGCGAGCGGCCTCCCGCCCTCCCGCCAGGCTCCTCCGGGTGGTAGTCCGGGTAGAAGTCGAGGGCATCGACGGTGAGGCGCGAGTTCGCCTCCAGGTACTCGATCATGCGGTTCGCCTCGCGCACGAACGTCCGGATCCGCTCCTCGTCCACCGTGCCCTTCGTGAGGCCGAGCAGGTACTCGACGCCCGCCTCCTCGGAGTCCTCGAGGCCCTTGTCCCGCGCGCTCCGGTTGTTCGGGACCCAGATCGCGCCGCCGGACATCGCCGTCGATCCACCCCACGTCTCGCCCTTCTCGAGGATGAGGACGTCGAGACCGAGGTCCGCGGCGCGCAATGCCGCGCACTGGCCGGCGCCGCCGGATCCCATCACCACGACGTCGACGGAGTGGTCCCAGCCCATGTCGTCCCCCTGCGTGTCGGAAGTGGAGCGCGCACCGCGCCCGCCGGCTCATGGTCCCAGTGCCGGGGAAACTATGTCAACAGGTTGACAAAGGCGGTGTGGTCTCGGCATGGTGTTGGCGCCGAGCCGTCTGGGGTCGGCGCGGGGTGGGGAACTGACTGATGGGTGTGCTCGAGCGGAAGACAGCGATCGTCACCGGAGCGGGGCAAGGCGTCGGTGAAGGAGTCGCAATGGCACTCGCCGATGCCGGAGCGCACGTCATCGCCGCCGGGCGCACGTTCGCGAAGGTCGAGCGTACGGCGGCCAAGATCGCCGAGCGGGGCGGCTCGGCGACGGCGGTCGCCTGCGACGTGACGGATGTCGCGCAGGTCGACGACTGCGTCCGGCAGTCGCTCGACGCGACGGGCCGGATCGACGTCCTCGTGAACAACGCGCAGGTCCCACCGCTGGGGCCGCTGCTGTCGCTGTCGGATGAGATGTTCGAGGTCGGCTGGCGCAGCGGCCCGCTCGCGACGTTGCGGTTCATGCGCGCCTGTCACCCCCATCTGAAGGGTGGCGGCGCGATCGTCAACATGGGGTCGGGCTCGGCGATCCGCCCTGATCTCACGGCGTTCGGCGGCTACGGCGCCTGCAAGGAGGCGATCCGGACGCTCAGCCGCGCTGCCGCGTGCGAGTGGGGGAAGGACGGCATCCGCGTCAACGTGGTGTTGCCGCTCGCGCTCTCGCCGGGGATGGCGGGCTTCCTCGAAGAGCACCCTGAAGCGGTCGACGGCGTGCTGGGCGCGATACCGCTCGGGTTCATCGGCGACGCGCTCCGTGACGTGGGACCGGCTGTCGTCTGGCTGTGCTCCGACGACGCCCGCTACGTGACCGGCGCGAGCCTCACCGTGGACGGCGGTCAGGACTACGTCCGCTGAGATCGAGCTCCTCGAGGGCACCGAGATGACGAGGAGCGGGCAGACCCCGCATCGCGGCGCGTGATGCAGTACTGGTCGATGGACCTTGGGGACAGCGTGAACACCTCGGGAACCGCAGAGATCGGCCGGCGCCTCGGAGCGCCGGCCGATCGTGTTGGTGCAGCGGGCTAGGCGTGCTGGGGGCGGAGGAGCCCGTAGCCGAGTGCCGCGAGGACGACTGCGGCG
>JBEEGD010000011.1:0-9103 GCA_041166685.1 Acidimicrobiaceae bacterium
CCCCGTTCCTGCCATTTGGCGGCGCTAAAACGCGCTAGTCCCCGTCCGACTTGTGGCGATTTCGAGGGCGTCGCGGCTTTGATCCCGCGTGCTCGAGGGTCAGGCCGACGCGGCGACCAGATCGCGGGTCAGGTTCTCGTCAGTCGACGGATCGAACAGGAGCATCTTCGTCGCGTCGAACCACAGATCAACTTCCTTACCGACCTCCAGCTGGCTCTCCGGATCGAGCGAGACCACCAACTGCGTGCGCAGGGAGTCGCTGTCCAGCTCCTGTGCGAGCGCACGTAGCCGACCCGCGATCTCCGGCGGCGCTTCGAAGGGCACGTACGCGTACTGCTCACTGCCGAGCCACTCGATGACGTCGAGCGTGGCCGAGAACGTGATGCCTCCCGGCCGGGCAGCAGTGTCGACCATCGACGCATCCTCGAAGTGCTCCGGGCGGATGCCCGCCACCAGCAGATCCTTCCCCTTGGCCCGCTCGACGATCGGGCCGTCGAGCTCGACCGTGGCGAACGGCAACCGAACCGACGAGCCTTCGACGATCGCGGGTACGAAGTTCATCGGTGGCGACCCGATGAACCCGGCGACGAACAGGTTGGCCGGGCGCTCGTACAGCTCGCGGGGCGTGTCGACTTGCTGCAGCACACCTCGTCGCAACACTGCGACACGGTCGCCGAGCGTCATCGCCTCCGTTTGGTCGTGCGTGACGTAGACGGTGGTGATCCCCATCCGTCGTTGCAACCGTGCGATCTCCGCGCGCATCTGCCCGCGCAACTTCGCGTCGAGGTTCGACAGGGGCTCGTCGAACAGGAACGCCCGCGCGTCACGCACGATGGCTCGCCCCATGGCGACCCGTTGACGCTGGCCCCCGGAGAGGTTGGCCGGCTTGCGGTCGAGGTGCTCGCGCAGGTCGAGCAGATCGGCGGCCTCCTCGACCTTCTTCTTGATCTCCGCGTCGTTCAGTTTCTTGGCGAGCCGCAAGGGAAACGCGATGTTCTCGAACACGGTCAGGTGCGGATACAGCGCATAGTTCTGGAACACCATTGCGAGGTTGCGCTCGCGGGGAGCCTTCTCGTTCACCCGCTCGTCGCCGATGTAGAGGTCACCGGACGTGATGTCCTCGAGGCCGGCGATCATCCGTAGCAACGTGGACTTGCCGCACCCAGACGGCCCAACGAGGATGACGAACTCGCCGTCGGCGATGTCGAGGCTGATGTCGTTCACGGCCGGGAAGCCGTCGCCGTACTTCTTGACGATGTTCTTCATCGAGATGGCGGCCATGGTCTCCTTAGCCCTTCACCGCGCCAGCCGTGAGACCGGACACGATCTTGCGTTGGAACAGCAGCACGAGAATGACGACCGGAACGGTCACGACCACCGCGGCCGCAGAGATGGCGGCCGTCGGCGTCTGGAATTGCGACTCGCCGGTGAAGAAGGCGAGGGCGGCCGGCACGGGGCGCGCGGCGTTGGTGGAGGTCAGTGAGATTCCGAACACGAAGTCGTTCCACGCGAACAGGAACGTGAGGATGGCGGCGGTGAACACGCCCGGTGCGGCAAGTGGCACGATCACTTTGCGGAACGCCTGCCACGGCGTCGCGCCGTCGACTTGCGCGGCCTGCTCCATCTCCCACGGGATCTGGCGGAAGAAGGCCGACAACGTCCAGATCGACAGCGGGAGCGTGAACGACAGGTACGGGATGATCAATCCGATCCATGTGTCGTAGATGCCGAGGGATCGCCACATGTCGAACAGCGGTCCGACCAGCGACACGGCGGGGAACATCGCGATCGCCAATGCCACTGACAGGATGACGCGCTTCCCCGGGAAGTCCAGCCGCGCAATCGCGTAGGCCGCCACCGTCGCGATGGACACCGACAGCACGGTCGCGATCAATGCGATGCCGATCGAGTTGCGCAGAGCGGCGGTGAAGAGGTCAGTCTTGAAGACGTTGCGATAATTGTCGAGGGTCCACTTCGACGGCCAGAACTTTTGGTTGTTGATGTCGTCGCCCGCCTTGAACGACAGCGACAGGATCCACGCGACCGGCAGCAGGGCGTAGAGGACGATGAGAACCGCTCCCACCACCGTCGCTCCCTGGCGACGCGCGCGCATCAGCCATCACCTCGTACTGAGCCGAGGTCGACCTTGAAGCCTCTGAGGAAGATGGCGGCGATGAGCACGACGCACACGAACAGCAGGACCGACACCGCACCGCCGAGTCCGAGCGCCGTGCGGCTGATCGTCTGCCGGTACGCAAGGAACGACAGCGTCTCCGTCTTCTGCGCGCCCGAGGTCATGATGAAGACGTTGTCGAAGATCCGGAACGCGTCGAGCGTCCGGAACAGCACCGCCACCATGATCGCGGCCTTCATGTTGGGCAACGTCACCTTCACCAAGCGCTGCCACCATGTGGCGCCATCGATCTGGGCCGCCTCCAGGATGTCCTCCGGCACTTGCGCCAGCCCGGCAAGAAGCAGCAGCGACATGAACGGTGTCGTCTTCCAGATCTCCGACAGGCAGATCACGAACAACGCCGACCACCGGTCGCTGAACCAGGCCTTGTCGCCGAGATGGAGCCACGTGTTGACGAAGCCCGAGTCGAGCGAGAACGCGTACTGCCACGCGTACGCCGACACGACGGTGACGATTCCGTAGGGGATCAGGATCGCAGTGCGCACGATGCGGCGGCCGAAGATGATGCGGTGCATCACCATGGCGAACCCGAAGCCGATCACCAGCTCGATGCCGACCGTGACCGCCGTGATGATCACGGTCGTGCTGACGTCGGTCCACCACAACGAATCCGTGAGCACCGTCGCGTAGTTGCGCACGCCGACGAACTCGCGGCCACTCGGGTCGGTGAGCCGGTAACTGAACAGCGAGAGGTACACCGCACGACCGAGGGGATATGCGGTGACCGCAACCATCACCGCGACCGCCGGCCCCGACAGCATCCACCCCAGCCGTCGCTCGCTCCGAGCACGACTCGTGACCGCGGCCGTCACAAGAGCCGCCGATCGTGGAGTACGTCGACGATGAGCTTCTTCGCCTCCGCGGGCGTGCGGTTCGGGTCGACCGACCCCGGTGGGTGGAAGGTACGCACGGTCGCGGTACTCACGTCGGTGTAGTACGGCGTCTGCGGCCGAGGTGCGGCGGCATCGATCGACTCGCGGATCAAGTCGGCCATCGGGAACGTCGTGCGCACCTCTGGGTCGTCGTACACACTGGCGCGCGCCGCCGGGTTCTTGGACTTGAGCATGTACTGCTTCTCGCTCTCGGCAGTGGTGATGCACCGCACGGCCTCGATCGCGAAATCGGTCTGCTTGCTGAACGCGCCGATGGCAAGATTGATGCCGCCCAGCGGAGGCCGGCTCGCGGCGTCGCTGACCTGCGGATAACGCGCCCACGAGATGTCGTCGAGCACCTGTTGCGACAGCGAACCGCCGGCGACGGCTTCCTGCGCGGCGCCGTAGACGTACGCCCAGTTCACCATGAAGCCGCCACGCGCTCCCTGGAACGCGGCGCGGCCGGTCTCCTCTTTCGACGTGGAGATCGCGGGATCTGCAGCTTTCGATCCTGCGAGCTCGCGAATGACGGCCGTCGCCCGCTTGCCTGCGTCACTGTCGAGCGCGGGCTCCGCATCCTTGCCGGCTTCCGGGTTCCTCAGAATCGTGCCGCCGGCCGAGGCGACCAGCGCGTTGATCCACACCATGTAGCCCTCGTAACGATCGGCCTGCACCTCCACCGTGGTGCCCGTGGCCTCGGCCGCCCTTATGACCTCATCCCACGTGACCGGATTGGCGGCCGGGTCGACGCCCGCCTTCTGCGCGACCGACTTCCGGAACCACAGCAGCTGCGTGTTGGCCCAGAACGGCGCCGAAACGAGCTTGCCATTCCACATCGCTGACGCGACCGGTCCCTTCAAGACGCCGGCGGTGAATGTTGCCGTGTCTTCGTTGGAGAACGTGTGGAGGAAGCCGGCGTTGGCGAACTCGGCCACGAACGGCGGATCGAGGCTCATGAGGTCGATCGACGAGTCGTTCGCCGCCAAGCGGCGAACCAACTGCTCGCGTTGCGACGTTGCGTCGTTGGGCAGCACCGACGTCTTGATCTGGTAGCGCCCACCCGCGGCACTGGTGCACTTGGCCGCCAACTCGGCCTGCCCGCCATTGTCGGGGTTGATGTACCAGTTGAGGGTCGGGAGCCCGGAACTTCCACCGCACGCCGCGACCGTCGACGCGAGAACAACCAGCACAAGGAAGCTGCGGCGGACTCCCATGGTCACCTGCCTCGTTCCCAACCCCGTCAGGGCTCAGACTCGATGTCGGTGAGCCTCCTCTCGTCGGGACGGAAACGCAACACGTCGTCCACGTATGAGCGAAGAGCGGTCTCGTTGTCGACTTCCCGGCCTTGGTCCTCGGAGAGGTAGTAGCGGTGCTCGAGCAGCTCGTGGAAGAGTTCAGCCGGCTCGCGCCGGCCACGCAGCTCGTTGGGGACCCGTGCGGTGATCGGCTCGAAGACGTCCTTCAGCCAGCGGGCGGCGGCCACTGCCTGCGGGACGTCACGGCCCTCCTCGCTCGCCCGATGAGCTCCGAATGCGGCGATGTCGTTGAGTAGGCGGCGGGCTTGGTTCTCCTGAACCGACAGGCCGGTGAGCCGGGCCAGCTCCCGGGCATGATGGCCCTCCTCGACCAGCGCCGGCCGGACCCGCAGACGCGAATCGCCCGTGTCGTGCTCGACGATGAGCTCGCCGACGTCGAAGCCCAACTCGTTCAACCGTCGTATGCGTCGCTCGATCACGTGCTGGTCGTCCGCGCTTGATTCCTCGGTGGCCGTCAGCTCGTTCCACAAGAGCCCGTAGCGCTCCTCGAGCAGATCGGCCAGCGCAAACACGTCGACGTCCGCGGCAAGCCGTCCTCGCGCTTGCAAGTCCAGCAATCCGCCGGCGATGTTCTCGCGGGCGATGTCGACGTCGGCTTCGCGCAGGCCGTCGGGCATTCGCTGGTGATGCTCAGCGGTTTCGGCGTCGACGAGATAGGCCATGAGCGCGCCCGCATCTCGCCGGAACAACAGGTTGGACAATGAGCAGTCGCCCCAGAAGTAGCCGTCGAGGTGCAGCCGCACAAGCAGCACCACCGCGGCGTCAATCAAGCGCCGATCCAGCCCTCTGCTGCCTTCCACGCTGAACAGATAGTGGTACGGAAGCGAATAGTCGAGGTAGCGGGTGACGAGAACAGCATCGAGCGTCTCGTGTTCCGCAGTTGTCCGATCCGTCACCAGACCTACTGCTTCGACCACCGGCAGGCCGTCCATGTCCAGGCGACGCAGCATCGTGTACTCGTGGTGTGCGTCCGGTTCGGACATCTCCTTCAACGCGAACACTCGCTCGCCGTCGGTGATGAAACGGACGACGTGGCGGCTCGGGCCGTGCGCCATGCGCACGAGACGAGAGTGATCCCAGTCCGCGAGCGGTTGCGACCACGGGAGGTCGAGCAGATCAGGCGGTTCCCGACCCGGAACCAGCTGCACACGCACACCACGAGTCTTGTCCGATTCGCGAGGCGCTAGCCGCGCAAGCGATCTACGGTCGGCGTGTGCGCGTCGTGCTTGCTCCACATGGATTGAGCCGCGACGACGTTGTCGCCGTCGCCCGCGAGGGTGTCGAGGTCGAGCTGTCCGACGAAGCGGTAGCGACGATGGCGGCGACCCGGGCGCATGTCGACGCGATCGCCGCCGCGGACGCGCCCGTGTACGGGATCTCCACCGGGTTCGGTGGGCTTGCAACGACGCACATCCCACCCGACCAGCGCGACCGGTTGCAGAAATCGCTCATCGCGTCGCACGCCGCGGGGCTGGGCCAACCTGTCGAAGCAGAGGTGGTGCGGGCGATGATTCTGTTGCGGGCGCGCACGATGGCGTCGGGCATCACCGGGGCTCGACCCGAGCTCGCCGCCGCGCTGCTGGCGCTGCTCGACGACGGACGCCTGCCGCACGTACCCGAGTTCGGGTCGCTCGGCTGCAGCGGCGACCTCGCTCCGCTGGCGCACGTCGCCCTCGCCCTCGACCTGCCGCTCGAAGCGAAGGAAGGGCTCGCGCTCATCAACGGCACCGATGGGATGTTGGGAATGTTGGTGCTCGCCTGCGCCGATCTCTCGAAGCTGTTGCGCACGGCCGACGTTGCCGCGGCGATGAGCGTTGAGGGACTTCTCGGTACCGACCGGGCGTTCGCGCCCGATCTCGTCGCGCTGCGGCCGCATCCGGGCCAGCAGGTGGCGGCGGCCAACATGTTCAAGCTGCTCGAGGGCTCGCGCATCGTTGCGTCGCACCGAACGGGCGATCCGCGCGTGCAAGACGCGTACTCGCTGCGTTGCGCGCCTCAGGTGCACGGCGCGGCCCGCGACGCGCTTGCATTTGCAGAGACGTGCGCCGACCGCGAGCTCGCATCGGCCATCGACAATCCGGTGGTGCTGGTGGACGGACGCGTCGAGTCCGTCGGCAACTTCCATGGCGCGCCGCTGGCCCATGCCTGCGACCTGCTGGCCATCGTCATCGCCGATGTCGCCGCCATGAGCGAACGCCGCACGGATCGCTTTCTCGACGCGTCTCGCAGCCAAGGACTGCCGCCATTCCTCGCGCACGAACCGGGAGTGGACAGCGGCTTGATGATCGGCCAATACACCGCCGCCGCGCTGGTGGCCGAGTGCAAACGGCTCGCGGTGCCTGCCAGCGTCGACACCATCCCGACGTCGGCCATGCAGGAGGATCACGTCTCGATGGGATGGGCGGCGGCCCGGAAGCTGCGCACGGCGCTCGAACACTTCGCCAAAGTGGTGGCCATCGAGCTGGTCACGGCCGCCCGCGGCCTTGATCTGCGGGCGCCGCTTCTCCCTGCAGCGGGAACGAGTGCGGCGCGCGACGCACTCCGCGACGGCGGTGTTCCCGGACCAGGGCCAGACCGTCTCCTCTCCCCCGAGCTCCAAGCCGCCACGCAACTCGTCGCCGACGGCACGATCATCGGCGCGGTCGAACGGGCGGTGGGCACCCTTGGCTGAAGGAGCACGGGTCGTGCGTGCCCCCCGAGGGGCAACGCGCAGCTGCAAGGGCTGGGCGCAGGAAGGCGCCCTCCGCATGTTGATGAACAACCTCGATCCTGAGGTGGCCGAGCGCCCCGACGACCTCGTCGTCTACGGCGGCACGGGGCGGGCCGCCCGTAGCTGGGAAGCCTTCGACGCGATCGTGGCCACCTTGCGCGGACTCGAGGACGACGAGACGTTGCTCGTGCAATCCGGCAAACCCGTCGCAGTGTTCCGCACTCACGACTGGGCGCCGCGCGTGCTCATCGCCAACTCCAACCTTGTACCCGAGTGGGCCACATGGGACGAATTCCGGCGACTCGAAGCGCTCGGGCTCACGATGTATGGCCAGATGACCGCCGGCTCGTGGATCTACATCGGCACGCAGGGAATCTTGCAGGGAACGTATGAGTGCTTCTCGGCCATCGCCGAGAAGCGTTTCAACGGAACGCTCGCGGGCACCGTCACCGTCACGTCTGGTCTCGGCGGCATGGGTGGCGCGCAACCCTTGGCGGTGACGATGAACGGTGGCGTGGCGATCGTCGTCGAGGTCGACGCGCACCGCATCCAACGACGCCTCGAGACGCGTTACCTGGACGTCGTCGCCGACGACCTCGACGACGCGCTCGCGCGGGCGGAGGCCGCACGCGCCGACCGGCACGCACTCTCGATCGGTCTGCTCGGCAACGCCGCTGAAGTGCTGCCCGAGTTGGTGGTGCGCGACGCGCCAATCGACATCGTCACCGACCAGACGCCTGCGCACGATCCGCTCAGCTACGTGCCTGCCGGGCTGTCGCTGGAAGAAGCGGCGGAGCTGCGCACGCGTGATCCCGACACGTACATCGCGAGGGCTCGCGAGTCGATGGCCCGGCACTGCGAGGCGATGGTCGCATTCCTCGATCGCGGCGTGGAGGTCTTCGACTACGGCAACAGCCTTCGTCCCGAGGCGCAGCTTGGCGGGTTCAGTCGCGCCTTCGACTACCCGGGCTTCCTGCCGGCGTACATCCGGCCGCTGTTCTGCGCGGGTAAGGGACCGTTCCGATGGGCGGCGCTGTCGGGCGACCCCGCCGACATCGGCGCGACCGACAAGGCCGTGCTCGAAGAGTTCCCCGAGAACGAGGCACTGGCGCGCTGGATCCGCCTCGCCTCGGACCGCGTCGCGTTCCAGGGGCTGCCCGCGCGTATCTGCTGGCTTGGCTACGGCGAGCGCGAGCGGATGGGACTGCGCTTCAACGAGCTCGTCGCGAGCGGACGGGTGCAGGCACCGATCGTGATCGGCCGCGACCACCTCGACTCGGGGTCCGTGGCGTCGCCCTACCGCGAGACGGAGTCGATGCGCGATGGGTCCGATGCCATCGCCGACTGGCCGCTGCTCAACGCACTGTTGAGCACGGCGAGCGGCGCGAGTTGGGTGTCGATCCATCACGGCGGCGGTGTCGGCATCGGCCGTTCGATCCACGCGGGGATGGTGGTCGTCGCCGATGGGACTGAGCTGTCGGCGCAGAAGCTCGAGCGGGTGCTCACCAACGATCCCGGGAGCGGGGTGGCGCGCCATGCCGACGCCGGGTATCCCGAAGCACTGCGCGTCGCGCGCGAGACCGGCATGCAGCTGCCCATGCAGAGATGAGCTCGCACGGGCTGCCTGGCCTCGTCGACACGCACTCGCACGCGTTTCATCGCGCGCTGCGAGGACGGGCGATCGGGGACGACTTCTGGGCGTGGAGAAAGAACATGTACTCGCTGGTCGAGCGGCTCGATCCAGACTCGCTGCTCGCACTGGGCACCGCGGCCTTCGCCGAGATGGTGCTCGCCGGCATCACGACCGTGCACGAGTTCCACTACCTCCACCAACCCGCAGGCATGGACGATGCCATCTGTGAGGCGGCGCGGCGCGCGGCCTCGCAGATCGCGTCGTCCATCCCCGTTGGTTCGTGGAGATAGTGGAACTCGTGCACGGTCGTGATGCCGGCCAGCAGCAGCTCGCCGAACGCCGCGGTGGTGAGCGCTACGAGGCGATCGGGATCGAGGT
>JBEEGD010000012.1:0-2778 GCA_041166685.1 Acidimicrobiaceae bacterium
GAGACGGTGATCGCCCCGAATGCGGTCGGGACGTGGACGGGGTCGCCGTTCTTCTTGGCCGCGGCGACCTCCTCGTCCTTCATGGGCGGGTCGCTGCCCGCGAAGTCAACCGACTTGTTGGTGAAGTCAGCGATGCCCTGGCCGGAGCCGGTCGCCTGGTAGTTGATCGTCAGCCCCTGGCCCTTCAGCTCGCTGCCGATCTGCTGATAGATCGGCGCTGCGAACGTCGAGCCCGAGCCGGTCAGGCTTGCCGGTGCGCCAGAGGACGAGCTGGTGCCCGTGCCAACGGTCGTTCCGGAGCTGGAGCTGCTGGATCCGCAGGCGCTGACCGTAAGGGCCAAAACGCCCGCAGTGGCGGCGGCGAGCCACTTGGGTGACATGGAGTGCTTCTCCTTTGTTCGGTTCATTGGCCGACAGGCTCGCGGAGCACTGCCGGAATGCTGTTACGGGCCTGTGGCCCGCATGTGAAAAGGTTGTGAACGCTCGGCGCCGAACCGGTATCCGAACGCGAAATGCGTGTGGATGAACTCCCATCCGGGTTCGATCACGGCGAGCTTCTGGCGCAGCCTGCGCACGTAGACGTCGACGGACCGATCACCGTGGCCGAGCGGACGTGCCCATGCCAGCTCGGCAAGCTCCTCCCGGCTGAGGACGGCGCCGGGGTGCCTCGCGAGCGCGGTGAGCAGGCCAAGCTCATGGCGCGTGAGGCGCAGCGTCGTTCCCTCGAGGACGGCCACGTGCTGAGCGGGGCGTACCTCCAGCGGGCCGGCCCGCAAGGTCTCGGTCAGCGCGGCTTCCATGGCCACTCAGGGTGGCTGGGGCCCTTGTGGCAGGAGTTACCCAGCCGTCAACCACTTGTGAAAATACGGTGAACCGCCTTCACTGCGACCTTCCGTGCCTCTACGCTGGCGTCATGGAACGAGTGGAGATCGAAGCATTGCCCCAACCGGAGGGGCGCCACGCGCCGCACACAGTCGAACGGCCCGTTGGCCGTCCGCGCGTCGCGATCATCGGATCGGACCGCGCTTTCGTGCAGGTCCTGCTCAATCGCATCGACCGTCTCGGCTGGCAGTCGCTGGTGCACGGGATCGCTCCGGCCACCGCTGACCTGCTTGGACTGCGGCTCAGCGCGATCGTCGTGGACACCGAAGTGCTCGAGGAGGACGTGTTCGAGTTCATCGAGCGCGTGGGGCACGAGGCTCCCGAGTTGGCGCTAGTGGTCGTCTCGGCGGGCTCGTCCGTGCGTGACCGCGTCCGCGGCCTGCACCTGGGCGCCGACGACTGGGTCTCGAAGCCCTGTCATCCCGACGAGGTGGCCGCCCGCATCGAGGCGATCCTGCGCCGCGCCCGCCGCGCCACGTCGCGGCTGATGACGGCGCCGTCCGTCTCGGGCGAGCTCGAGATCGACCTGTCGCGCTTCCAGGCCTACGCCGGGGACCAGAGCCTCGACTTCACGCGGCGCGAGTTCGAGGTGCTGCGCCTGCTCGCGAGCGCCGTGGGCAAGGTGCTCACGCGCGAGGAGATCTATGAGCAGGTCTGGGGCTACCGCATGGCCCACGGCGACCGCTCGGTCGACGTGTTCGTGCGCAAGGTGCGCCAGAAGCTCGAGAAGGCCTCACCGGCCTGGACATACATCCACACGCATTTCGGCCTCGGCTATCGCTTCGAACCAGCTCCTCGTAGCGTTAACTAGGTAGGTACCTAACCCTGTCGTTCAGTTTTCCTGAACGGCGGCCGAACCCGGCGGCCCATTGTCGTTCTCCTCTTTTCGGGGGAGCCTGGGGGCATGACTCGCCCGATCCGTCTGTTCGTTCTCGCCTGCGTGCTCTCACTCGCCGCCGCGAGCTCCGCCTACGCCGATGCGCCCGACCCGATCCCGTCCGCCACGGACGGCTTCGTCACCGTCAACGGCGATGGCTCGCGCACGCTGACCGTGTGGGGTGGCACGAACGCCACGACCGCTCCGGGCTGGCAGTGGACCACCCACAACAGCGACTGCAACACCGACCGCTCCGGCGCCGGCGTTGCGATGGTGTGGAACGACCCGACCCAGCAGGGCAATGCCGTCACCGGCGCGCCCGGCACCTTCTATGTCGGCCTGACGCCATCGGGCCTCGCCGGCGACCTGCGCACGCCGCAGACGGACAACGTGATCCACCCGACGCCGCAGGAGCTACCTGCGAAGCCGGCGAACGTCGACATCGCGACCCCGTCGCAGTGGCAGAGCTGGCGCGGCGGGTGTGGCCTGTACGTGAACCACGGCCCGACGAGCCTGCCGGACGGCACGGTCAAGTCGGGCAACTGGAGCCAGGGCACCTGGGGCCCCTTCACGCACACGTACCCGGCCTCCGTCAAGGGTGCCATCGCGGTCTGCCCCGTGATGTATGACGTGCACGGCAACGCCTCCGGCTCGCAGCCCGCCCATGAGAGCGACGTCACGGCTGGCGGGTCGGGCCACGACAGCGACAACTCGATCGAGAAGAATGGCTCGACGCCGCAGGGCAACGGCTGTTTCACCTCGACCTTCTCCGCGCCGCACCTGACGATCGTCAAGGAAGTCTCCAAGGACGGCGGCGCAACGTGGTCCAAGTCGGTCACCGTCCTGGCGGGCGACTCGGTCAAGTACCGCTTCGTCATCACCAATGACGGTGACACCGGCGCGGACCTCACCGGCGTCCACGTCAACGAGCTCACGACGATCAGCGACTGTGACAGCTCGCTCAGCGCGACGAGCCCCGCCGCCTTCGCCGGCAATCTCGCGGTCGGCGATTCGGCGAC
>JBEEGD010000013.1:0-3196 GCA_041166685.1 Acidimicrobiaceae bacterium
GGTGGGGCGATGTGCGTCGCGATCGAGCCGATCACCGGGCCGCCCCATGCCTTCCGCATGGCCTGCTTGTCGATGATGTAGTTCATCGCCTTGCGGACGTGGATGTCGTCGAACGGCGCCTGTGTCATGTTCATCGTCAGGTACCACGTGCGGTCACCGACGTTCGGCAGGAGCCGGTTCTTCAGGTTGGGATCCGTCACATACTGACGGATCGTCTTGGGCTGCGGGCTCGCCTGCTCGTCTTCGAGCTGTCCGGCCGCAACCTTCTGGTAGATGTCGTCCGCGTTCGAGTTGACGCGATACTCGAACCGATCCGGGTAGTTCTTCCGGTACGCGTCCGTCGACTGGTCGTAGTTCGGGTTGCGGACGAGGATGATGTGGTTGCCGTTGGCTCCGTCGTAGCCGCTGAACGGCTTCAGGGCAGAGCACGATGAGAACGTGCCGGCAGAGCCCTGCACCATGTACGGGCCGCTCGAGATCAGGTTCCGGCCGTAGTTGCCGGGCTTGCCCTCGAAGCACTTGCCGACTTCAGGTGGGATCGGTGCCGTTGCCGGCATCGACATGCGCAGGTTGAAGTCGCCGGTCGGCTTCGTCAGCTTGAAGACGATTGTCTTGTTGTCCGGCGTCGTGATGCCGGAGATCGACGTTGCCTTGCCGTTTGCGACCGCGTCCCAGCCCTTGATGACGGTGTAGTAGAAGGCGTACTGGCCGCCGTCTTTCGGGCTGGCAAGCCGATTCATCGCGTACGCGACGTCCTTCGACGTCACCGCACGATTGACCGGCGGCCCGAACTTGATGCCGTCCCGGAGCTTGTACGTGTAGGTCGTGCCGCCACCCGATGGGCTCGGCACCGAGTCAGCGAGGTCGCCGATTAGCTCGTTGCCGGCGGCGCCGGGCTGATGCTTGTACCCGATCAGCGAGCGCATCAGCAGGTTCACGTAGAGGCCCCACGCGTTCCCGAGATACTCACCGGTCGGGTCAAAGTTGTTCGTGAATCCGAACGACTGCTCCCAACCGACGCGGTACACGCCTCCCTTTGCAGGTGTGCCGTTGTCGTAGCTCTTGCTTGCACTCGACGCCGGGCTGGACGTGGTCGTTGTCGTGTTATTGCTGCTCGAGCTTTTCTTCGAGCCGCAGCCGGCCGCGAGCACTCCGAGCGCGACAACCGCTGCGGCGAGTACCGCGAGCCGTAGAAATCTCCTCATGCGCAACTTCTCCTTTCTGGGGGCTTTGTTCATCGTCACCGCTCGGAACGGACGTCGAACGCGTCACGTAGTCCGTCGCCGAGAAGATTGAAGGCCAGGGTCGTGAGGATCAGCAACGCGCCTGGGAAGACCATGAGCCACCAGGCGACGTCGTAGAGCTGAGACGCGTCGTTGAGGATCGACCCCCACGACGGCTCCGTCGAGGGCACGCCGAGTCCGAGATACGACAGGGCGGCCTCGAAGAGGATGTTGGTGGGGATCAGCAGAGTCGCATAGACGATCAGCGGTCCCATGAGGTTCGGCAAGATCTCCTGCCAGAGGATCCGGAAGTTCGTGGCGCCGGCTGCGCGCGCCGATTCGACGAACTCTTTCTCGCGTAGCGACAACGTGTAACCGCGCACGATGCGCGCGATGTAGGACCACGAGAAGAGCGTGATGACCGCGATCACGACCGGCAGTCCCGGTTTGAGTAGCCCACCGAGGCAGCCGGTCTTCGAGTAGCAGGCCGCGACGATGCCGACGGCGATCAGGATCTGTGGCACCGCGAGCAGGACGTCGGCGCTCCGTGAGAGCACGGTATCGACCCAGCCGCCGAAGAACCCGGCAGCCAGACCGACCACGAGACCGATGAAGAGCGCGAGGCCTGACGCGAAGACGCCGACGAACAGCGAGATGCGTGCGCCGTACATCGTGCGGACGAAGAGATCCCGCCCTTCGGCGTCGGCTCCGAACCACAAATTGCCGCTGGGGCCAAACGGCACACCGTAGTCATCCGTCGATTGCGGAACGATTTCGTTCGGCGAGTGGCCTGTGATGCTCGCTGCAAGTGGGCCACCGAAGATCGCGATCAGGGCGAGGATCGCGATCACGACACCGCCCGCCAAGGCGGCTTTGTCCTGCCGCAGCCGTCCCCAGAAGAGCTGGGCCGGCGTCTTCCGGGTCACGGTGACAGGTTGCGACAGCGCGACGGCGCCGCCAGACGACACCTGGAATTCGGGCGGATTCGTCATCCCCGCGGAAAGCCTATTACCGCTCCGTTTCCGCTGCGGCAATACTCAAGATCATGGATCGGCCTGGTTTACATCCTGGCGCGCCGCTGACAGGGAGGCTCGTGCGGATTGAGCCAATCGAGGAGCGGCATCGCGAGGGGCTCCGAGAGGCGGCCGAGCGGGACCCTCAGATTCACCGCTTCACGAACATGTACACGCTCGGCTTCGACCGGTGGTTCGACCTGGCCCTGGCGGCGGAAAACGAGATCCCGTTCGTGGTGCATGTCAACGACCGCCCGGTCGGTTCGACGCGCTACCTGAACATCGAGCCGTTCCATCGGCGCGCGGAAATCGGCTGGACGTGGCTCGAGCGGGCCCAGTGGGGCACCGGCGTCAACATCGAGACCAAATACCTGCTCCTGAGGAACGCGTTTGACGATGCCGGTTTCATGCGCGTGGAGTTCAAGACCGACGCGCGCAACCTCCGTGTTCGCGGCGCCTTGCTCGGGATCGGCGGCACCTTCGAAGGGATCTTCCGCAAGCACATGGTGTTGCCCGACTCGATCCGCGACTCTGCGTGGTACGCGATTGTCGACGACGACTGGCCCCGGGTAAGGCCCATGCTCGAGGCGAAGATCGAGAGGCACGCCGCCTGATGCGCTGCGGCGTGGAGCTTGCTGCGCTGCGGGCCGAGCCGGACGACGCCGCCGAGCAGGTGACGCAGGCGCTCAGAGGCGAGCCGCTCCGGGTCGAAGAGCGACGCGACGGTTGGGCGCGCGTCGTCACCGCCTACGACTATCCCGGCTGGATCCATGCGGATGCGCTCGAAGAGGGCGAAGGAGCCCTTGCCGCCGACGCGGCTGGTTCGCCCGTCGACGTCGCACGGTCATATCTGGGAACGCGGTATCTCTGGGGTGGGATGACCGAGCGCGGCATCGACTGCTCGGGGCTCGTCCACATGTCGTACCGACGCGTCGGGAAGCTCGTGCCGCGAGATGCCGA
>JBEEGD010000014.1:0-2658 GCA_041166685.1 Acidimicrobiaceae bacterium
GGGCTCAGCCGCGAAGGCAACGGCCGCGGCGACCTGATCCTCGATCGTCACGTCGGCGACGATCGATCGGACCGATCCATCGACGCTGACGACCGCCGAGATCTCCGCGACGGCCTGTGTCAGTTTCTCCTCGGTGCGCCCGCAGATCGTGACGTGCGCACCGTCGGATGCGAGCCGCGCCGCCGACGCCAGCCCGATGCCACTGCCACCTCCGGTGACCAGCGCGCTCAGGCCACGAATGCTGCTCACCACGCCACCTTCATCGTCTCGTACCCGCTGACGAAGTTGGCAGGTCGATGCGCGGGCTCGTCTGAGTCGACCAAGCGGATCTCGGGCAGGCGATCGAGCAACTGCTCGAACATCACCTGCAACTCGAGACGAGCCAGCGAGTTCCCGAGACAGAAATGCGTCCCGAACCCGAACGCCACGTGCTCGTTGGGCGACCGCGTGATGTCGAACTGGAATGGGTCCGGAAAGTGGTCGGCGTCCCGGTTCGCGGACGGATACAGCAACAACACCTTCTGACCTTCGCGGATGTCCTGTCCCCGCAGCGAGACGTCGCGCGTCGCGGTGCGCGCCATGTTCTTGATCGGGCTCACCCAGCGCAGCATCTCCTCGACGGCTGACGGCAGCAGCGCGCGGTCAGCGAGCAGCGCATCCCACTGCGACCGAGCGCGCAGCAACTGGTACAGCCCGCCGGTGATCACGTGTCGCGTTGTCTCGTCCCCGCCGATGAGCAGCAGCAGCGTCTCTTGCACGAGCGTCTCGTCGTCGAAGCGATCGCCGTCGACTTCCGCATGCACGAGGATGCTGGTGAGGTCGTCACGAGGCGACGCACGTCGATCGGCGATGACCCCCGCCATGTACGTCGAGTACCCCTCGAACGCCGCCATCATCGCGGTGATCTTCTCGGGGTCGTCTTGGCCCAAGCCCTTCATCAGGTCGTCGGACCACTTGAGCAACGTCGGATGGTCGGCGGCTTCGAAGCCGAGCGGGTCTCCGATCATCACCAGCGGCAGCCACGCGGCCACGTCGGTCACGAAGTCGCACTGCCCTTGGTCGATCACTTGATCGATGAGTTGATCGACAACGGCGCGCACCTTCGACTCTTGCGCGCGCACTTGTTGTGGCGTGAAGCCCTTGTTGACGAGCTTGCGGCGACGCCAATGGACTGGGTCGTCCTGCTCGATCATCATCCCCGTCGGTCCGCTGTCGGGCCGGATGCCGCCGGCGCTGGACCACACGTCGGGATGCTTGGAGATCTCCTTCACGTCGTCGTACTTCGCGATGCCCCACACCTCAGCGGCTTCGTTCCAGTAGACCGGCGCGTTCTCCCGCAACCACGTCAGTCCGGCGTGCGGGTCGCGGCCCCAGAAGTCGCCGCTGACGAAGTCGAGCTCAGGCCGTTCCCTCGTGTCCCCCATGCAGCCACTCTGCCAGAACTTCGTCGGTGTGCTCGCCGAGCTCCGGGCCCATGTGCGTGATGCGTCCGGGCGTGACGCTGAGTTTTGGCGACGGGGCGGGGACCGTCGTGCCGTCGACCGATGTGACGCTCTCACGAGCCACGACGTGCGGATCGACCAGCAGGTGTGCGACATCGTTGGCCTCGACTGCAGGCACCCGAGCGGCCACGAGCGCGTCGACCGATTCCGATGCGGAACGAGCCGCTATCCAGCCGGCCACATCGTCGCCGGCGAGGGCGCGCAACCGCTGCAGTTGTGGATCGGTCGTCGCGGAGATCGCCACCACCTGCCCGTCCGACGCCGTGAACCCGTCGCGGACGGAGCGGGCGGACGACAAACCCGCGATCCTCGGTGCGAGCAGCGGCAACAGCGACTCGTACAGGCTCACATCGACGACCTGCCCGCCGCCGCCGCGCACGTCGCGCGAGTACAGGGCGACAAGTACGCCGCTCAGACCCACCATCGCGCCCACCGAATCGCCAAGCGGGATCGAGCCCATCGGCACTCCGGTGAATGCTTCGGCCAGCGTGCCGTTCCCGGCTCGATCCGCGTACGGACCCGTCGAGCCGAATGCGGATACGTGCACGATCACGGCGCGTGAGTTCTGCGCCTCGATCTCTTGATCGGTGCACCCCCACCGCTGCAAGACCGATGCCGGTTGGTTCAGCACCACCACATCGGCGACACGGACCAACTGATGCAGCAACGAGAGACCATCGGCGGTGTCGAAGTCGATGCGCACCGATCGTTTGTTGCGACCGGCAAGGGCCCACGGCAACGGCCCGATGCCGCGCAACGGGTCACCATCGCGAGGCTCGACCTTGACGACATCGGCCCCGAAGTCGCCGAGCATCGCGGCGAGCAGTGGCGCGGGAAACAGCGTCGCGACATCCAGCACCTTCAGGCCGGACAACGCGCCCGTTTCCATCGGGCTCTTATGCGATGGCGGAGGGGGAGAGGTCGGGCGCTCGGGCGACGAGCGCGGAGAAGATGAGGCCGCGCTCCATGCGGCGGGTCAATGCCCGAGCGGCATGGGGCGCTCCGAGCGTGCCGAGCTCGTCGAGACGACGGAGCTCGCCGATCACGTCGTCGATCAGGTCGGCACCGACTTCCCTGGGATCGCCGGCCCCGTTCACTGCCGCAGCAACCTGCAAGCGGTGCCGAATCTCGGGCGATCCCCCAGCACGCGCCAGCT
>JBEEGD010000015.1:0-2602 GCA_041166685.1 Acidimicrobiaceae bacterium
GGATCCCGGACGCGATCTCGACCCGCTCCGTGCGGGCGGCGATATAGCCCATGAGACTGGGGGCATCGAAGCCGTACGCCTCGGCCACCCACACCTGATCGAGACCGGCGCGTTCGAGCTCGACGATGGAGGCAACCGAGGCCTCGAAGCCGCGGCTGTAGTCGAGCCCGGTGGCGATCTTCACGACGGATCCTTCGTGGCCGCTGAGCGCCTGGCGCCGAGGACCTGGGCGGCGACACATGCCGCCTGGGCGCGACCCTCGAACTCGCAGGCCTCCTCGAAGGTCCACGTCGTCGCCCGGTTCAAGCCGGTCTTGATCTGAGCGAGGGCCGTCGAGGATCTGCCGGCAAGGCCAGCGGCGTAGTCCGCAGTGGCGGCGGCAAGCTCGCCGTCCGGGTGGACGCGCAGCACCAGGCCGAGATCGGCTGCTTCGCTCGCGCTCACGAACTCCCCCGTGAACGCCAGGTGCTTGGCGCGCTGCAGCCCGCCGAGGTGGGCGAACAACCACGTCCCGCCGACGTCGAGCGAGATGCCCCTCTCGACGAACATGGCCGAGAAGCGAGCCGACTCGGCGGCGAGGACGATGTCGCAGCCGAGGGCAAGGCTCCACCCGGCGCCGACGGCCACCCCGTTGACCGACGCGATGGTCGGCTTCGCCAGCCGGTGCAGCGCGATGGCCGCCGAGTCGATCGCCTGCATGCGTTGCGCGACCGCAGTCGGCGATGGATCCCCGCCGTAGTCGGCGTCACGGATGTCGGCACCCGCGCAGAACGCGTCGCCGACGCCGGTGACGACCACGACACGGACGTCGCGGTCGGCGCCGAGATCCTCGAAGGCGTGGCGCAAGGTGTGCCACATGGCCACGGTGACCGCGTTCTTGCACTCCGGTCGGTCGATCGTGACGGTGGCGATCCCGCCCTCGGTCTCGACCCGCACCGGCGGCGACGCCGTCATCGCGGCAGGTCCCGCCACGGGACCAGCTCGTAGTTCGAGGGCTCGCTGGGCAGGCCGAGGACCCGCTCGGCGACGATGTTCCGGTTCACCTCGTCGGTGCCGCCGCCGAGGCGCCAACCCGGCCCACCGACGAACCGGGTCTGCCACCGCTTGAATTCATCGCCGGCGACGCCGGCTGCGCCAAGGATGTCGACGGCCAGCACGCCGGTGTCGACGGCGAGCTTGGTGCTGGCCAGCTTGCCGACCGAGCCCTCCGGGCCGGGGCGACCACCGCGCAGGGCCGCGGTGAGCGTGCGCATCCCCAGGTAACGGCCGATCTCGGTGCGGATCCAGATGTCGGCGATCCGCTGGCGGGTGAGCGCATCGAGCGTCCCCCGATCACGGGCGAGCTTCGCCAGTCGCAACGCCATCGACTCACCACCACTGCTCCCGCTCGAGCCGAGCGAGGACCGTTCGTTCATGAGGGTCGTGACGGCGACGTGCCAGCCGTTGTTCACATCACCGATCACGCTGGTGGCCGGCACCCGGACATCGTCGAGGAAGATCTCGTTGAAGTCGGCGTTGCCGGTGATCTGCCGCAACGGCCGGATGGTCACGCCCGGCGCGCGGAGATCGAGGATGAACGCGGTGATGCCCTGGTGCTTGGGCACGGTCGGGTCGGTGCGGCACAGCACCTCCCCGAAGTCGGCGAGATGCGCCTGGGACGTCCACACCTTCTGGCCGTTGAGCACCCACTCGTCCCCGTCGAGCACCGCCGAGGTCGCCAGCGACGCGACGTCGGAGCCGGCCCCGGGTTCGCTGAACATCTGGCACCACACCTCCTCGCCGCGCAGCAGCTTGTTCAGGTAGCGCTCACGCTGCGCGTCGGTGCCGTGAGCCCGCAACGTGGGGGCGATGAACCCGAGACCGATGACGAACAGGTCCGGCGGAACCTTGTGGCGCGCCTGCTCCTGGTTGAACACGATCTGCTGCATCGTCGTACCCCGGCGGCCACCGAACTCCGGCTCCCACTCGATCTTGGCGAAACCACCGTCGAACTTGATCGCCTGCCACGCCTTGGCCCGACCGACCGGGTCATCCGGCGCATCGTCGAGACGCGGGACGTTCTCCGCCAGCCACGCCCGACACTCGTCGCGCCACAGAGCTTCTTCTTCAGAGTCGGTGAAATCCATCGGTCAGCCCACCACGCACTCTCGGGCGGGGGCCACAACCCCGAGCTCGATCCAGATTCCCATCATCGGCAGGTGATTCCTCTCATGACAGTTGGCCGCGCAGCGACATCAGACGGTCGCCCGGTGGGCGAGTTGCTCGATGGCGAGCGCTCGGATGGCGGCGTAGTCGGCCTTGCCGTTCGGCGCCCGGCGGAGCGAGTCGACCCGCACGAGGTGGCGGGGCGCCTTGTACCGAGCGAGCCGCGCCTTCACGTGCTCGAGGAGGGCGGTGTCGTCGACCTCGGCGTCCTCCGCCAGTTCGATGACCGCGGTGATCGCTTCGCCGAACCGGGCGTCGGGGACGCCGACGACGATGGCGTCGCGCACCGCGGCATGGGTCTTCAAGGCCTCCTCGACCTCTTCGGGGAAGACCTTCTCGCCACCGGTGTTGATGCACACCGACCCACGCCCGATGAAGCGGATGCTGCCGTCGGCCT
>JBEEGD010000016.1:0-4564 GCA_041166685.1 Acidimicrobiaceae bacterium
TCGTACACCAACGTGTTCGCGGTGCCGAGGTCGATGGCGAGGTCGCGAGCCATGGCTAGCTCCGCGGCTCGGGGTCGTCTTCAGGCGACAAGGCTTTCATCTGCTGCTGAAAACCCTCGATGCTCGACCGCACGCCTTGCGGCTTCCGCTCGCGGATGGACAGCACGAACGAGCCGACGATGATCACCACCAACGGCACGAGCAAGAACAAGAGAATGCTCATGTTGTCGTAGGCCTCAACTCGTGAGCGTCGACGAGGTCCTGCGAGTCGCTCCCCCACGCTTCGCCGCCGGCCCACGTCTCGTGCTTCCAAATGGGCACCGACGCTTTGACCGCGTCGATGCAGAACCGCGCGGCCTGAAACGCTTCGTCACGGTGGGGGGCGGAGACGGCCACGACGACTGCCGAGTCACCGATCGGCACGACGCCAACGCGATGGATCAACGCGATGCGACCGAGGGCCGGCCATCGCACGCGAGCTTCGTCGGCGATCACCCGCAGCCGAGGCTCTACCTGCTCCGCGTACGCCTCGTATTCGAGAAGGGTGACATCGGGTCGGTCGGGCGCGTGATCGCGCGCCGTGCCGCTGAAGAGGACGACTGCGCCGCAATTCGGACGGACGACCCAATCGGTTGCAGGCGCGACAGGCAACGGATCGCCCGAGAGCCCCAACCAGACATCCCCCGACGTCGGCGGTTGCATCTCCCGATGCTACGGGGCGCGGTCACTGGACGAAGACCCGTCACTATCGTTGGTCTTCGTGCCCTTCGACGACGGCGACGACGACGACACCCCCGTCGGCGGCGCGCCGTTGCCGCCGGACGACCGTTTGTGGCGGCATCCGTCGGAGCTCGGCGGGTCGAAACCAACCCCCTCACCGGTTGCCGCGGACGACTCCGTCACCCGGTTGTGGGCCGTTGCGCTGGTGGCCGGGCTGATCGGCTCGGCCCTCTCGTTGGGGGTCGTCGCCGTGACCGGCCGGCTCTCGAACGACGTGATCGAGAGGCCCGTTGTCGAGAAAGTGGCAGTACGTCCCATTGCCGAACTCAGCGCGACCGCCTCGTCGGGCCGAGGGGTGATCGCCATCGCGAAGTCCGTCTCTCCGTCGATCACCCGCATCGAGGTGACAAACGGCAGCGCGAAGACCGTGGGCTCGGGCATCTTCGTTCGGACCGACGGGTATCTGGTCACCAACGCGCACGTGGTCAACAACGCCAGTGATGTTCAGGTCGCGCTGTCCGACGGCACCGTGGTGCCCGGACGGGTCGTCGGCACCGACTCGATGACCGACATCGCGGTCGTCAAGATCGATCGCGATCAGCTACCGGCCGCGGTACTCGGTTCCGCCGTCGACCTTCAGTCCGGTCAGCCTGCGATCGCGATCGGGTCGCCGCTCGGGTTGGTCGGCGGTCCCTCAGTTACCGTCGGGGTCATCAGCGCAGTCGGGCGACAGGTCAACAGTTCGGACGGCGTCGAACTGCACGACATGATTCAAACGGACGCGCCGATGGCCGCGGGATCCTCTGGTGGCGCGCTGTGTGACGGATCGGGTTCCGTCATCGGCATGACGACCGCGGTTTCGACGTCAAGTGATCCCGGCGCGAGCGGACTCGGTTTCGCGATCCCCGTCGAGATCGTGCGCGCGGTCGCCAACGACATCATCGACACGGGCTCTGCTCATCATCCGTGGTTGGGCCTCGAAGGGGCCGACCTCGAGGCGTCGTCCGCCAACAACATGGGAGTCACGGGCGGGGCCAGGATCACGAAGGTGGTCGACGACAGCCCCGCGGCCCACGCCGGGCTTCACTCTGACGACGTGGTCACCGCGTTGGACGGCGCGAAGGTCACGACGATGTCGGCGTTGGTCGTCGCATTACGCGGTCACCACCCAGGCGACTCGGTCACGTTGGAGATCCTGCGAGGAACCTCAGCGCAGACGATGACGATCACGCTCGGCGAGAAGAACCACGCCTGATCAACGCAACCACGCCGGCAACAAGCGCGGCGACGAGCGCTGACGCACCGGCGAGCGCCAACTCCTGACGGCGCTGCGGGCTCACCGTGGCCCACGGTGTTGGTCGATGCGCGGCAACGTAGGCTTCTTCGTTGCTGAACGCGGGAACCCAACCGGCGGCCTTGATGCGGTCGTTCGCCACGACCCACGGGTGCATGGTGTACGGCAGCAGTCCGGGTGGAGCACTGGTGGGATCGAGTCGCCACCGCAACCACGTCAGCCGACGGACCATGCGCTCGGGCACGCGCAGGCGGGGGCGGCCCGCGAGCGCACGAAGTTGGTCACCGGCGATCCATCCGTCGGGACTGATGTTGAACGCACCGTCGAGGCGATCCTGCAACGCCAACGAGATCGCGGTCGTGAGGTCGTCAAGGTGCACGAACTGGCCCGGTGGGTCATCGGGCCCGGCGGCTCGGACCGCAGAGGTTTCATGCAAGCCGCGGGCGAGCCAACCACTGGCGTCCTCCGCGACGGGAACCGCCGGGCGCAGTACCGCCACCGTCGCCCCGGGGTGCTCTTGCTTCCATTCCGACGCCAAGCGCTCGCGCTCGGCCGCCCGCACCGCGAACTCGAGCTCCGCATTGGGTCGCAGCGGCGCATCTTCGGTGAGCGGAACCGGGTTGTTGGCCCACGCGCCATACGCGGTGGCGCTCGAGAGCAACACGAGGTGAGTGGCGCCCACCGCCCCGGCGGCGTCGAGCACCGCGCGGGTCTCCTCGAGGCCGCCACCGAGGTGGATCACGGCGTCGGCGCCCTCGATGCGGGACTTCAGATCCGGGCCGCGGAGCTCGTGATCGCCCAGCGCGACGACCCGCTCAGCGCGTTCACCGCGGCCAAGCGCCGTGGCCACCCGGCGGCCCAGCGAATCATCGGCGCCGCTGAGGACCACGGTCGACATCGCCCTACCATGCCAACGTGAGCGATCGAGGTCCACTCGACCCAGGTGAAGACCCCTTCAAGAACATCCCGCTCTTCGGCGATCTGGCGCGGATGCTCCAGCAACAGGGCCCCGTGAACTGGGACGCGGCCCGGCAATTGGCGGCATCGATCGCCTCAGATGGTGTGTCCGAGCCGAACATCGATCCGCTCGATCGCATCAAGCTCGAGCAGCTGGCCCGGGTGGCCGAGCTGCAGGTGGCGAATGCGTCAGGGCTCACCACCTCGCCGACCGGACGAGGGGTCACGGTCCTGCCCGTCAATCGCAGCCAGTGGATCCAGCGGACGCTCGAGTCGCACCGGCCGCTGTTCGAGGCGCTGGCAGGGTCGCTGAGTGGGGGCATGGCCCGCGGTCTCGTCGAACCCGACGACCCCGACCTTCCCGACGACGACCCGATGGCCAAGATGCTCGGCGGGATCATGCAGGCGTTCAGTCCCGTGATGCTCGGCATGACTGCCGGCTCGATGCTCGGTCATCTCGCGTGCCGGTCATTCGGGCAGTACGACTTGCCGATCCCGCGGCCACCGAACGACGAGTTGATGATCGTGCTCGGCAACCTCGACGAATTCGGTCGCGAGTGGAGCCTGCCGGAGGACGACCTGCGGCTGTGGGTCTGCGTCCATGAAGTGGCGCATCACGCGGTGCTGTCGCTGCCGCACGTGCGCGAGCGACTCGAATCATTGCTGCACGCGTACGTCGCCGGATTCGAGCCCGACTCGGGTTCGCTGGAGTCGAAGCTCGGCGAGCTCGACGTGAGCGACATATCGGCGCTCACCGATGTCCAGCAATTCTTCGGTGATCCCGAAGTGCTGCTCGGTGCCATCCAATCGCCGGCGCAACGCGAGCTGCTCCCTCGACTCGAGGCTCTCGTGGCGGTGATCGTCGGTTACGTCGACCATCTGATGGACGAGATCGGTCAAGGCCTGATCGGTTCGTACTCCATGGTGACCGAAGCGATGCGGCGCCGGCGGGTGACGGCCGACCCGTCTGACCGGTTCGTCGAGCGGCTCCTCGGGCTCGAGCTCACTCAGGCGCAATACGAGCGCGGCGCCGCGTTCGTCGACGGTGCAGTCGAACGCGCCGGCCGGCAAGCTCTGGAGCGTCTGTGGCAGTCAGACCGCGAGTTGCCCACCCCTGCCGAGGTGGACGCTCCAGGCCTCTGGCTCGCCCGCATCGACATCGACGACCCGACCTAACCGAAATCCCACTCATCCGTACACATTTATGTGTACGGATGAGTGGGAATTGTGGACCGCTTGGAGGCTCGCCAGTAGGCGAAAGCAGCGAAGCCAGCGGCGGAGGCGAGGACGAGGAAGCCGAGGCGGGCGGGCACGGGCACGATGACCGGCAAGAACGCGCCGATCACCCACAACAGTTGAAACCGAGTTTCGAAGCGCGCGAACGAGCGGCCGAAGTTCGCGTCGGGCGCGTCGCGCTGCACGATGGCATCGAACGCGAGCCGACCCGCGCTCGCGCCAACGCCCACGATGAGCGCGCAGCCCGCCGACCCGAGCAGTCCGCCTTGCAAGGCGCAGCCGAGCCCGCCCGACGCCACCACCACGAGGACGCCGACGAGGATGCGCTCCTCGGTGAAGATCAACCGCAGGCGCGGG
>JBEEGD010000017.1:0-18896 GCA_041166685.1 Acidimicrobiaceae bacterium
AGCACGTAGCGATCCACCAATCCCTCCCGATGGAACGCGCCGGCCACCGTGGCGCCGCCCTCAACCATTGCCTGGACCACACCTCTGCGGCCCAGTTCGTCGAGCACCTCGACGAGCGGGCCGTCGAGCTCGACGCACGGATGCACGCGCGCGTTCGACGGCGCGTGTCCGAGGACGACCCGCAACGGGTCGTCACCATCCGCGTCCCGCACGGTGAGCGCTGGATCATCGGCGCGCACGGTGCCGGCGCCGACGATCACCGCGTCGCTCTCCGCCCGCAGTCGATGAGCATCAGCGCGCGCCGCGTCGCCAGTGATCCACTGGCTCGTACCATCGGGCGCGGCGGTACGGCCGTCGACCGAGCTGGCGAGTTTCAGGAGCACCCATGGGCGCCCGGTGGTGCGATGTTTCACGTACGGCGCCAGCTGGGCGCGAACCGCATCGGCACACACGCCGACATCGACGGTGACACCCTCAGAGCGCAGGTGCTCGATGCCTTGACCGGCCACGTTGCCGTCTGGATCCTGGATGCCGACTACGACGCGGCCAACTCCAGCCGCCACGAGCGCATCGGCGCACGGAGGCGTGCGCCCATGGTGCGAGCACGGTTCGAGGGTCGTGTACATCGTCGAACCATCAAGGGTGGCACCGGCGGCACGAGCCTCGTCCAACGCCACGATCTCGGCGTGTCGGCTCCCCGGAGCTTCAGTGGCGCCCTCGAACATCGAGCCATCGGTGGTCACGAGCACGGCACCGACCCACGGATTGGGCGACGTGATCGAACGCACACCAGCAGCGAGCTCGATTGCCCGGCCCATCGTCGTCTCGTCAGCCTGCACGGTCCCACGGATTGTAAGGCCTCAGAGCGCGAACTCGTGGACGACGAAGGGTCAACGGCCGTCCCGGTCGGGTGGCGCTCTGACCCCTTGGCTCCGGCTTCGCCGGCGCCAAACGAGACTGTGCTGTTGGAGAGGATCCGCCTGCGGCGATCCTCTCAGTGCGGGCGTCCCCCAGCGAGAAGATCGAGGGCATGGGGCACAACGTCGAGGACAGCACTCAGTGTCTCCACGGCACCATTGCTGGAGCCCGGCGTGTTGAGGACGAGCGCGTGCCCGCGGGTGCCGGCGACCGCCCGTGACAACCGGCCGAGTGGGCTCACGAGCCGCATGGCTTCGCTCAGGCCTGGGGCCTCGCGCTCGAGCGCCGCTCGGGTGCCCTCGGGGGTGAGATCGCGTGGCCCGAATCCCGTGCCTCCTGTGGTGACAATGAGTCCGGCGAACTGGTCACACAGCGCGATGAGCGCTTCGGCTACTGAGTCGACGCCGTCGCTCACCACGCGTCGGTCGACGACATCGAATCCCGCGTTGCTGAGCGCGGCAACGAGTGCATCACCGGACTTGTCGTCGCGGGTGCCTGCGACGACCCCATCAGAGACCGTCAGAACTTTGGCGACCAACGCGACCATCCTGCCGACGCTACGTCATCGATCCGTGGCGGAAGCGAGACGCAAGATCGTCATGCCGTCGGTGCCTTCGTCCTGCGGAAGCAAGAGACCTCCCCTTCCCCACGGTCGCCACGGCGGGCCGGGCGGCTCGAGCGCCTCGAGCTCGGGATGCTTGCTGGCGAGGTACTCGTCGATGCCGAGCGACTCCGCGTTGGTCAGCGTGCACACGCTGTAGACCAGCACCCCGCCCGGGCGCAGCAACGGGACCGCGGCGTCGACGAGCTCGCGCTGCAACTCCGCGAGCCGGTCGATGCCGTCCGGCTCGATCCGCCAGCGCGCATCGGGCCGTCGCCGCAACGCACCAAGCCCCGAGCAAGGTGCATCCACCAGCACACGATCGAACGACCCTGGCGCGAAGGGAGGATGTCTGCCGTCGGCCACGACAACCGTGGGCAGGCCGTTGTCCACGATGAGGGACGCGCGGCTCGGATGGATGTCCGCCGCCACGACCGTCGCGCCGGACGCGGCCAGCGCGGTGGCCTTGCCCCCCGGCGCGGCGCACAGGTCGACGACTCGATCGCCGGCTCGCGCGAACACGAGGGCTGCCACCCACTGCGATGCGCGGTCCTGTACATATCCGTCAGCGCGCACCGTCATCTCCGCCGGCTGGTTCATTTGCTCGAGGGCGGCCCGCGCCCAGTCGGGCCCTAGGTCGGTCGTCAGCCGATCGATGATCCAGTCCGGGTAGCTGAGCCGGGTCGCCTCATCGGGCCACTCGACCGTCGCGTCGGCAACCCGTCGCAACACCGCGTTGACCAGACCGCTCACTTTCTGCGGGGCGAGGTCAACCGTCTCGCTCACTGCCGCGTGCGGCGCCACGTCGGCAAAATGCAATTGGTAGGCGCCCAGGCGGAGGATGCGACGGACATCATCGGTCACCGGTCGCAACAAGAAGCGGTCGATGAGGAAGTCACAGGCTCGTCGCATGCGGGTCGTGCCGTACACGAGCTCCGTCACAAAGCGTCGATCGCGCTCGTCGAGTTCGGAGTGAGCCAGCTCGCCGCGCAGAGCGAGGTTGGCGTAGGCACCGTCGCCCTCGATTCGAGTGAGCGCCTTGAGCGCGGTGGAGCGCGCGGTCACAGGTGCAGCTTTGTGACCATGCGAGCGACGGAGCGCCGGGGCGGCCACCCGCGGCCTGCGTGGCCGGGGAACGCTGGCAGCAACACGGTCACGTACCGAGTCGATCGCCGTTGCGCCAGTGCACGCCGTTGGCCCACGCCGCGGCCGGCATGTGTCCTCGACCTTCGGGTTGCACTTCGACGAGCTCGATGGGGTCGGAACCAGTGGGGACGGTTACGCCGTCGCCGGCGGGAAGCGCGGTGCGCCAGACCTTCAGCCGCTTGCCTCGGTGCGTGGTCCATGCGCCGCCGACGCGCACGACGCGGTGCAGTTCGTCGGCTGGCCGGGTCCAGTCGAGTTGGAACTCCACCGGATCGATTTTGCGCGCGTACACCGGCTCGCCCGTCTGAGGCATCGGCGGGCCGAGGCCGTGCTCGAGCACATCGAGCACGAGCTTCGTCCCTTCGTCGACGAGCACCGCACGGAGTTCGTCGGCCGTCGCGTTCGCGTCGATTGCGACCTCGGTGCACTTGTACACCGCCCCCGTGTCCAGGCCCTCCTCGATGTCCATGAGACAGACGCCGGTGCGCTCGTCGCCAGCGAGGATCGCTCGCTCCAGCGGTGCCGCTCCACGCCAACGCGGCAGCAGCGAGAAGTGCACGTTGATCAGCGGCACCGCGTTGAGCACCGGCGGTTTGATCAAGCGGCCATAGGCCACGACGATGCCGAGCTCCACTGGCGGGTCGAGCTCGAGGAGGTCGTCAATGCGATCGGTCACCTGTAGGCCGAGCTCGAGTGCGGCGGCCTTGACAGGACTGGGCATCAATGCCCCGCCACGACCTCGCCGCTTGTCGGCTGCAGTGACCACCAGCGCGACATCGTGACCAGCGTCGACCAGGGCCCGCAGCGTCGGCACCGCGATGGCGGGCGTTCCGAGATAGGCGATCCTCAAAGGGATCCGCTACAGGTCGTGGGAACTCTGGCGTGCCGCGAGTCCGCCGTTCATGTCGATCTCGCGCAGGGTGCGCAGCGCTTGCTTGCGAGTCTCCGTGTCCAGGCGCTCGAGCAGAAGCACGCCGTCGAGATGGTCGAGCTCGTGTTGGAAGAGGCGAGCCGTCAGCTCGTCGGCTTCGATCGAAACCTCATTGCCGTCGAGGTCGTAACCCGTGAGGTGCACCTCTTTGGGCCGCACGATCTCCCACGCGAGTCCGGGCACCGATAGGCAGCCTTCCTCGTAGGTCCATTCGCCCCGGCTCTCGCTGATGACGGGGTTCACGACGACGTGTGAGACCTCGTCGTCGGGAAGTTGGTACACGAACAGGCGGCGCTGCACTCCTACCTGCGGAGCCGCCAATCCGATGCCGGGCGCCTCGTGCATCGTGACGACCATGTCTTCGGCGAGACGCACGAGGCTCTCGTCGACCGTGGTGATTTCGGCCGCTTTCTGCTTGAGAACGGGGTCGCCGAAGAGCCGAATGCTGTAGGGCGGCATAGAGATACGAGGCTACCGTCGGTCGGTGGCCGGGACATCCCAGTACTTCGAACCGGATCCCGCGGTCACGTCGCGTCGGAGGACGCTCGAGCTCGTGCTCCCCGACGGCCGGCTCGAGCTTCAGTCCGATCGCGGGGTCTTCGCTGCGACGGCGGTTGATCCCGGCACGAAGTTGTTGTTGCTCGAGGCCGCCGCTCCGCCGGCGGGCGCCGTCGATCTGCTCGATCTCGGATGCGGCTACGGACCGATCGCGCTCACCCTGGCTCGGCGCGCTCCCGAGGCAACGGTGTGGGCCGTGGACGTGAATCGACGGGCACTCGAGCTCTGCGCGGCCAACGCCAGCGCCAACGGGCTCACCAACGTTCGCGTGCTCGAGCCCGCTGCGGTTCCGGCGGACATGCGGCTGGCCGGCATCTGGTCCAATCCACCGATTCGAATCGGCAAGAAGGCGTTGCACGATCTGCTGCTGTTGTGGCTCGACCGCCTCGACGTCGGCGGGCATGCGTGGCTGGTCGTGCAGAAGCACCTGGGCTCCGACTCGCTGGCCGGTTGGCTGCAAGACACAGGTTGGTCGGCCGAACGGCGTCGATCCCGTGCGGGGTACCGCGTTCTCGAGGTCAGCCGGACGTGAAGCCGCTCGACCCCACCGGGCTGAAGCGGTTGCATCGCGAGTGGCGGCATCGAACGGAAGGGCGGCTGGCGCTGATACTCGACTCCGTGCAGAGCCCGTACAACGTCGGCGCGATCCTGCGCACCGCGGCCGCGTATCGCGTCGAGCAGGTGTGGGTCGCCGGCGCAACCGCATCACCCAGCAGTTCGGGCGTGCGCAAGACCGCGCTCGGCACCGATCGCTTCCTGACGATCACCGACGTCGGCGCGGCGGTGGACGCGGTCGACGCCGCCCGCGCTGCAGGTTTTCGTGTCATTGCCGTCGAGCTGGCCGAAGGCGCCCATCCGCTGCACGACGTGAAGCTGGGCGACGCCGTGTGCCTGGTCGTCGGCAACGAGGATCACGGCATCGGCGCCGCCGTCCTTCGAGCGTGTGACGACATCGGGTTTCTCCCGCAACTCGGAAAGGTCGGGTCGCTTAACGTCGCCACCGCGGCATCGATCGCGCTGTACGAAGCACGACGCCAGGAGTGGGAGAGTTCATGAGCGACCACGAAGTGCGCGCGATACGGGATGAGGAGATCGGCGACTACTTGCGCTGCCTCAGCACCGCGTTTCACCACGGCACCGAGGCGACCGAAGAACACGTCGCGTTCGCTCGCCACTACATGAACGACTTGAGCCGGCGGCTCGGCGCCTTTGTCGACGGCGCCTTGCGCGGCACCGCGGGATCCTTCGGTGCCGACCTCACCGTCCCCGGCGGGCGCACGGTGCCGATGGCCGCCGTGACGCAGGTGACCGTCCTCCCAACGCACCGCCGGCGCGGACTGTTGCGCGAGATGATGCAGACCCAACTCCACGACTCCCTCGCCAGGGGCGAGCTGGTCGCCATGTTGCTCGCGGCCGAGTGGCCGATCTACGGCCGGTTCGGTTACGGCATGGCGACCGAGGCGGCGAACACCATCGTTGACGTGAGCACCGCGGAGTTCCGCGATTCGGCCCCGCCCGGCTCCATCGAGGTCGTCGACCTGGCCACCCTGCGTGCCGTCGCGCCCGAGCCGTTCGACCGCCATCGCCTCATGACACCTGGAGCAATCACTCGAGAGCCGGTGATGTGGGACCTCTCTCTCGGTGTTCTGCGGTGGCCTGGGGACGATCCGCCGAAGCACCGTGTTCGGGTGGTGCACCGCGACCCTGCCGGCGCCGTCGACGGCTATGCCGTGTATGACCCGATCGACGAGTGGGTGTACAACCGCCCGATGGTGAAGCTCGACGTGGTCGAGCTCATCGCCGCCACCGATGCAGCTTGGGTCGACCTGTGGCGCTACCTGTGCGCGATCGACTGGGTCAGCGAGGTCCGCGCTCGCGTGCGTGCAGTCGACGAAGACCTGCGACCGCTGTTCGTGGACGGACGGGTCGCTCGCCAGGCCGATCGGAGCGACAACATGTGGGTGCGGTTGCTCGACGTGCCGGCGGCGCTCGCGGCGCGGCGTTACGAAGTTCCCGTGTCGATCGTGCTCGAGGTGCAGGACGACATCTTCGGCGGCGGAACCTACCGGCTCGAAGGAGATGCGGACGATGCCACGTGCGCGCCGACCGACGAGCCCGCGGATGTCGCGCTCAACGTTGACGTACTCGGCGCTGCGTACCTCGGTGGTTCCCCGCTCGCCCCATACGTCCCCGCCGGCCGAGTCGACGAGTTGACATCTGGTTCCGTGGCCGTCCTCGATCGAGCGCTCCGCACCGCCCGCGCCCCCTGGGCCACCACCGGCTTCTGAAATCCCACTCAGAATTGCCGGGCTAGATCCGGAGGGGGTCGACTTCGATGCGGACTCGGCCGGGCGGCCGGGGGGTTGCCGCCAGCGTGTCGCACAGGGCTCGGTGGTCGGGGGCGCGCAACAGCCACCGGTCATCCACCGGACCGAGGACTTCGACACCGAGAGGTGAGCCGAGCGCGTCGATGAAGTCGGTCGCGGCGGCGCCGGAGACCGCCGCCAGCGCGGTCGCGGGTGGAAACGCCAGCTCTTGGCGTTGCTGCAACTCCCCCGCGACCATGCGACTCGGATCGGCGTTGAGCACCGCGTCCAACACGGGATGGTGCGGGTTACGAGTTTGCACGACGAGCCGGCCACCTTTGTCGCGCGGTCCAAGGATTCGCGCGGCGCGAGCGAGCAGTGCCATCGCTTGCTCGCTGGCCCGGTAGCGCGGGGCGAGCAACTCTTGATCGAAGTCGACGAACGCGATGACGCCGACGTTGTCCGACGGCTGATGCAACAGTGCCTCCGTGCCGACGAGCACTCGGCCTGCGCCGACGAGGGCATCCATCTCCTCCTGTACGCGGCCGACACCGACGCGCAGGTTGCGAAGCGCCGTGGAGCCGCATGCATTGCAGATTGCCGGCCGCTCGGCGCCGCAGCGCTCGCACACCAGCACATCTGCGGGCTGGACGACGGCCGCGTTGCACCGTTCGCAGCGCACGACCTCTCCACACGCTTGGCACGCCAGAAGCCGGGACCGGCCCTTGCGATTGAGGACGCACCAGATGCGTTGACCCTCGTGTCGCCGAATCGTGTCGACCAGACGGCTCGAATACATACCCGACCGCGGGTCGTCCTTGCGGCGGTCGACGATCTCGAGGATCGGCCACCCCGCCCGCTCCTCAGCACGCGACGGCTCGATGACCCGGTCGGCAACCGCGAGCGCCTCGAGTGTTGGACATGGAGAGACGAGCACGCACGGCACGCCTGCTCTCCGCGCGCGCTCGATCGCGACGTCGCGCGCATGCCAGGTGGGAACCCGTTCCTCTTTCAGCCCTTCGTCGTGCTCGTCGAGAACAACGATCGCGTCCAAGCGTGGCACCGACGCCCACACCGATGATCGTCGGGCACCGACGACGAGTGCAGCCCGGAACTGAGGGACGGCAGCGCCCGGCGGCACGCGGATGACCGTCACACCCGGATCGGGAACCGCGCTCCCGGAACCGGTTCGCGCGATGGCTCCCGAAGCGGTGTCGAGCACGTGTACGAGACGTCCGGCCCAGCGCCACGACGCCCACCGCGCGAGCTCGACGAGATCGGGGGCCAGGCCACCGCGCGACACCATCGCGAGCGGCTTGAGCGTGACACCGGCCGGGGCCGGAACGTCGATGGCGGTCACCCATGCCCGCACCCGCCGCCCCTGCAATGCGACCCGCACGATGCCTCCCACGCGGATCTGGTCCCGGAGATCGTCCGGGACCAGATAGTCGAACTCCTTGCCGTCGAGCCCCGCGATGTCGGGGACGACGGTGATGATCATCGCTCCTTCTCGAAATCCCACTCAGGGAAACACAAAACTGTGTATGTCTGAGTGGGATTTGCCGGGGTCAAAGACCCAGGGCGGACTTCAGATCATCGACCCGGCTGGTTGCCTCCCAGGTGAACTCTTTCTCCTGACGACCGAAGTGCCCGTACGCGGCCGTCTTCCGGTAGATCGGCCGGCGCAGGTCGAGATCACGGATGATCGCCGCGGGCCGCAGGTCGAAGACCTCCTCGACGGCGGCAGTGAGCTTGTCGACCTCGACCGTTTCAGTACCGAAGGTCTCGACCATCACCGACACCGGGCGCGCGACGCCGATGGCATATGCGACCTGGATCTCGCAACGACCGGCGGCGCCGGAGGCGACGACGTTCTTCGCCACCCACCGAGCGGCGTAGGCGGCCGACCGATCGACCTTTGACGGGTCCTTGCCCGAGAAGGCGCCCCCACCGTGGCGGGCCATGCCGCCATACGTGTCGACGATGATCTTGCGGCCCGTGAGGCCGCAGTCGGCGTGAGGACCGCCGAGCTCGAAGGAACCCGTGGGGTTCACCCACACGTCGTAGCGGTCCTCCGCGAACTGCGGCGGCACGAGCGGTTGAATGACGTGCTCGATGAGGTCGGGCTTGATCAGCGTCTCGGCATCCAGACCGGGGGCGTGCTGCGTGGAGATCAGCACCGTCTTCAGGCGAACGGGCCGACCGTCCTCGTAGTCGAACGTGACCTGCGTCTTTCCGTCCGGACGGAGGTACGGCAGTATCCCGGCCTTGCGAACCTCGGACAGCCGGTGGGCGAAGCGATGGGCCAGCCAGATCGGCAGCGGCATGAGGTCGTCGGTCTCGTCGCACGCGTAGCCGAACATCATCCCCTGGTCGCCCGCCCCCTGACTGTTGAGGACGTCTTCACCCGAGGTGCCGGCCCGCGTTTCGTATGCGGTGTCGACGCCTTGGGCGATATTGGGAGACTGCGGGTCGATCGAGGTCATGACGCCACACGTATTGCCGTCGAACCCGAACGACTCGCGGTCGTAGCCGATGCCAACGATCGTCTCGCGCACGATCTTCGCGATCTCGACATACGCGTCGGTGGTGATCTCGCCGGCGACGATGGCAAGGCCCGTCGTCACCATGGTCTCGCAGGCAACACGGCCCTTGGGATCGGCCTCGAGGATGGCGTCGAGGACGGCATCCGAGATCTGGTCGGCCATCTTGTCAGGGTGACCCTCGGTCACCGACTCAGAGGTGAACGTGAAACGGGTGTTCACAGTGCTCTCCTGCTTTCCAGTACGGCATCGAGCACGGCATGGGCGATCGCTCGCTTGTCGCGCAATTCAACGGACGAAACAGAGGACGGCGCCACGATGACCACGGCGTTCGTGTCGTGTTCGAAACCCGCGCCAGGCGCGGAGACATCATTCGCCACGATGAGGTCGGCGCCCTTCCGTTCGAGCTTGCCACGGGCGTTGGCCACCACGTCATCGGTTTCAGCCGCGAAACCCACGACGGTCTGTCCCGGGTGTTTGCGGTCACCAAGAGCGGCCAGGATGTCGGTGGTCGGCTCGAGGGCGACCGCTGGGACGCCGGCGTCCTTCTTGATCTTGTGGTCGGCGGCGACGACGGGCCGGAAGTCGGCCACCGCCGCGGCCATGACCACGACGTCGCATGCGTCGCTGCGGGACAGGACGGCCTGCTCCATTTCCGCGGCGGTCTGTACGCGCACCAATTCGACGCCCGGCCCCACCGGCCGGTCGGTCGTGGTGATCAGCGTGACCTTGGCCCCGCGTTGCGCCGCGATGTCGGCGAGGGCGTGGCCCTGCTTGCCGGACGACCTGTTCGAGATGTACCGCACCGGATCGATCGGTTCGCGGGTCCCGCCAGCGGTCACGAGCAGGTGCAGGCCCGCGAGATCAGGCTCCGTCAGCACCCGTTCGATCGCGGCCACGATCGTGGAAGGTTCCGCGAGGCGTCCGGCGCCGATGTCGCCGCCGGCCAAGCGACCCTCTTCTGGTGGTACGACGTGAACGCCGCGGGCGCGCAAGGTGCGGAGGTTGTCCTGCACGGCGGGGTGCTCCCACATCTCCGTGTGCATCGCGGGGCACACGATGACCGGCGCCCGCGTCGCCAGCAGGATGTTCGTGAGCAGATCGTCGCTGATGCCCGCGGCGTAGGTACCGATGACACGAGCCGTCGCCGGCGCGATCACCACGAGGTCGGCGGTCTGTCCAAGATGCGTATGGGGGATCGGGTGGTCGTCGTCCCACAGCGACGTGTGCGCCCGTTCGGATCCCAGCGCGTCGAATGTGGTGCGCCCGACGAAATGCAACGCGCCATCGCTCAGGACCGGGATCACGTGGGCGCCGGCATCGACCAAGCGGCGGCACAACTCAACCGCCTTGTAGGCGGCGATACCCCCGGAGACACCCAGGACGATCCGTCGCCCCCCCAGCAAGGCCGGTTACTCCCTGGCTTCGCCCTCGCCGGCTTCGTCCTCGAGCACCGGCTCGGGCTCGATCGGGATGATCTTGCCCGCGGCCACCTCCTCGAAGGCGATCGACAACGGCTTGCGAGCTACCGACGTGACCTGGGGAGGGATGATCGCTCCGAGACCCTCACCGAGCTGGCCGAAGTACGAGTTGATCTGCCGGGCCCGCTTGGCACCGAGGGTGACCAGGCGGAACTTGGAATCAGCGGCCTCGAGGAGAACCTCGATGGCCGGATTCATCATCGTGTCGTGGCGTCCTGCGGCCATGCGCGTGCGTGCACCTCTGAGTGGGGTATCTGAGTGGGGGGAATCGGCTTGCCAGTTTACTTGCTGGCCGCCCCCACAATCGACTCTGCGACGGACTCCGGGGTTGCGCCCGTGGAGTCGATGACCAGGTCGTACACGGATCGGTCATCGAGATCGATGCCGTAATAGGTGTGGTAGCGCCTGCGTTCAGAGGCCTCTCGACCGCGATTGGCCTCGAGGGCCACTGCCGGCTCGACCCCCTCGCGGGCGGCCACCCGGCGGCCTCGTTCCGCCTCGTCGGCGTCCATCCACACTCGAGTGGACTCGAGTCCTTCGTTGGTCACGATCCAGCCGGCCAATCTCGACTCCAGCACCACGTCGCCCTGCTGCGCCCTGTTGGCCAGCCGCTGATCGAGCTCGAGATCGATCTCCGGATCGTCTTCGGCCACGGTCGAGAACGCCCCGACATCGAGGCCGTGCTCGGCCGCCAGCGTTCGAAAGACCGTGCCACCGTCGACCCTTTCAAGTCCGAGCGCGGTTGCAACCAGTCGGGCCACCGTGCTCGTACCGGCGCCGGGAAGTCCCGAGATCGTGATCAGCAAACCGTGGCGTCAGCCCGAAAACGTGTCGAGCAGCTTCGAGCGCTGCTGATCGCCGAGTCCGCGCACACGCCGCGTTTCACTGATGCCGACTTCGTCCATTGTGCGACGCGCCTTCACCTTGCCAACGCCGGGCAATGATTCGAGAACGGCGAGCACCTTCATCTTCGCCACAACCTCGTTGTTGTCGGCGAGATCGAGAAGCTCACGCAGGTTCACCGAGCCCATTTTGAGTTTCTCTTTCAGCTCGGCGCGCTCACGGCGGGCTGCCGCCGCCTTGTCGAGCGCCGCCTGTCGCTGCTCCGGTGTGAGGGCGGGAGGAAGAGGCATGCGCGGAACCTAGCTCAGTTCGGCTGCGATCGCGGCCGCCGCGGCCTTCGGGTCGTCCGCGCGTGTGACAGGGCGGCCGATGACGAGCAGATCGGCTCCGGCGTCAACCGCTTCGCGAGGTGTAGCAGCGCGCGCTTGTTCGTGTCGGGGTGATCCGGCGGGACGGATCCCAGGCACGACGGTGATGAGCCGCGGTCCGTATTGCTTCGCCTCACGCACGTCGCTCGCCGCGCACACGATGCCGTCGCAGTCGCTCTCCAACGCGGCTTGCACGCGCTTGCCGAGGATGTGCGGTGGTGCGTCGCTGTCGCTCGTGAGCACGGTCACCGCGAGTGCGAGAGGCTCAGGAAGGCCCGCGTCCAGTGCGCCTTGTTTGAATCCTTCGACACCGGCGCGCAGCATCGCGGCACCGCCCTGCGCGTGAAAGTTCAAGTACCGCGTACCGAGCGCGCCGACCACACGCGCGGCCTTGTTCACCGTCGAAGGGATGTCGTAGAACTTGAGGTCGGCGAACACGTCGTACCCGAGGTCGGTGAGCGCCGTCATCGAATCGGGACCGACCGAGCTGTACAGCTCCAACCCGACCTTCGCGGTTCCGAACCATGGCCGCAGTTCGCGCGCCATTCGCAAGGCTTCGACGAGGTCGTCGAAGTCGAGCACGATCGCCAGCTTGCTCCGGATCTCTTCCGAGATCTCAGCCATCCATCCCTCCGATGATGTCCTGCACGGTGGAAACGCCGTGCCGTCTGCACCACTCCGACAGCTCTCCCAGCACCCGGACCGGCGCCCGCGGGTCGGCAAACGTCGCCGTCCCCACCTGCACCGCGCTGGCGCCCGCGAGCAACAACTCGACCGCGTCGTCCCCGGATGCCACCCCTCCAACCCCCACGATGACGGCCTCGGGCAAGCCCTCGTGGATGTCATGGACGGCTCGCACGGCGATGGGGTGGATCGCGGGCCCGCTCAAGCCGCCCCCACCCGCCCCCAGCCGCGCCCGGCGCGTCTCCGGATCGATGGCGAGCGCCAGCATCGTGTTCGTGACGGTGACCGCTTCGGCTCCCGCGCCGAGGGCAGCGCCGGCAACCTCAACGATGCTCGTCACGTGCGCCGTCAGCTTGGCCCACACAGGCCGGTCGACGGCCGCCGAGACGGCGGCGATGGCCGCAGCAGTGTCTGCCGTCGACTGCGCGAACAGGTGCTTGCCGCCCTCGAGGTTGGGACAGCTGAGGTTCACCTCGACCGCGACGATGTCGCGTGACGCGCCCGCGAGCGCGATCGCAGCCTTCTCGTACTCGTCGACGGTGCGTCCCCAGATGCTGACGACGACGCGCGCCTTCGCGTGCTGCAGCTTTGGGAGATCATCCGTGAGCCACGCGCCGACACCGGGACCCTGCAGACCGACGCTGTTGAGCATCGCGGCTCCCGCCTCGTGAAGGCGCGGCGCGGGATTGCCAGGCCACGGCTCTGCGGACAGCGACTTCACGACGACCGCGCCGAGTTGGCGAAGCGGGAAGTACTCCTCGAGTTCCGCGCCGTGGCCGCTCGTCCCCGACGCCGTCATGACGGGGTTGTCGAGATCGACGGTCCCAACAGACGTCGCCAACTCGGGGTGAATAACGGGGCTATGACCCCGCCTCGCACCCCAGGTTCGACGGGGGGTCACAGTGGGAGTTCCAGTTGGTCGGTGGAGCCGCGGTGGTACTCCTGCAAGGTGCGCACGCGCAGTTCATGATGCGCCCAGTCCGCCATTCCCTCCGCGGCCGCAACTCCCGCGGCCGCAGTTGTCAGGCACGGGATCGCATGTTGCTCTGCCGCGGCGCGGATGTGATCCCCGTCGGCGCGCGCACCACGGCCCCGCGGGCTGTTGATGACGAGGTTGACCTTGCCGCTGGCGATCAAGTCGACGGCGTCGACACCCGTGGCTTCGCCGAGCTTGGCCACCACTGTTGCCACTGGCACACCATGGCTTTCGAGGGATTCGGCGGTGCCCGCCGTCGCGGCGATCGTGAACCCGAGGTCGATGAACTTGCGGGCCGCTCCGATGGCGGTGTCTTTGTCGCGGTCCGCGACCGAGAGGAACACCATGCCTCCGGTCGGAAGGCGATCGCCGGCCGCCATCTGGCTCTTCGCGAAGGCCAAGCCAAAGGTTCGGTCGATGCCCATCACTTCGCCGGTGGATCGCATCTCGGGCCCGAGTACGGAGTCCGCGTCCGGGAAACGATTGAACGGAAGCACGGCTTCCTTCACCGAGACATATCCGCCGACGGCTTCCGGCAGCACGCCTTCGTCGCGGAGCTCGTCCAGCGTGGCGCCGAGCATCACACGAGCGGCCACTTTTGCGAGAGGAACTCCCGTCGCTTTCGCCACAAAGGGCACCGTGCGGCTCGCCCGGGGATTGGCCTCGATCACAAAGACCTGATTGCCCTTCACGGCGTACTGCACGTTGACGAGACCCACGACTTCGAGAGCGTCAGCGATGGCCCTGGTGTGCTGATGGATCACGGCGATCGTCTCCGTGGACAACGAATACGGCGGGATGGCGCAGGCGCTGTCGCCCGAGTGCACCCCCGCCTCCTCGACGTGCTCCATCACGGCCCCGATCAGGACGTCGCCGGTTCGATCGCGGATGGCGTCGACGTCGACTTCGGTGGCGTCCTCCAGGAACCGATCGACGAGGACCGGGCGTTCGGCTGACAGTCCCCCCTCGCGACCAAGCGAGCCGAAGCCGGCCAGTTCGCTCATCGCCCGTCGGAGTGACTCGTCGTCGTACACGATCTCCATGGCGCGGCCGCCGAGCACGTAGCTCGGTCGCACCAGCGCCGGGTACCCGATGCGCTCGACGATCGCCAACGCCTGCTCGACCGTGGCGGCGGTGCCGCCCGCGGGCTGCGGAATCTCGAGACGCCCACACAGGTCGTTCCAGCGGTCGCGGTCCTCGGCCAAGTCGATCGACGCCGCCGAGGTTCCGAGCACCAGATCCGGCGGGAGCAGCCCGGCCAGCTTGAGCGGCGTCTGGCCTCCGAGCGACACCACGACGCCACGGAGATCGCCGGAACGCTGCTCGACGTCGATGATGTTGCGAACGTCCTCGTAGGTGATCGGCTCGAAGTACAGCCGGTCTGACGTGTCGTAGTCGGTGGAGACGGTCTCCGGGTTGCAGTTGACCATGATCGTTTCGAATCCGGCATCGTGGAGCGCAAAGGCCGCGTGCACGCAGCAGTAGTCGAACTCGATTCCCTGTCCGATGCGGTTTGGGCCCGAACCCAGGATGATGACCTTCGGTTTCGTACTCGCCTGCACTTCGTCTTCGTCTTCGTACGTCGAGTAGTGATACGGCGTCGCCGCTTCGAACTCGGCGGCACACGTGTCGACCGTCTTGAACGTGGCCGCGACGCCGAGCGCTTCGCGTGCAGCCCGCACCTCGCTCTCGGCGATGCCCCACAGCCAGGACAGTTGCGCGTCGGCAAACCCGAGTCGCTTCGCCCGCCGCCAGTCCGTCCGTCCGAGCTGCGCCACACCTGAGCTCGCGAGGTGGGAGCGTTCGTCGACGATCTGTGCGATCTGGTCGAGGAACCACGGATCGACTTTGGTCGCCTCGTACAGGCGCTCGATCGAAATGCCGCGGCGCAGCGCGGCTTCCAGATGGAACGGACGGTCGGGCGTCGCGACGGCGGCGCGCAGCACCAGCTCGTCGTCCGTCAGTACGTCGAGCGCGGCCTCGGCCGGATCGCAGTTCAGCCCCCGTCGCCCGTGCTCGAGCGAGCGCAGTGCCTTCTGCAGCGACTCCGGAAACGTGCGTCCGATCGCCATGGCTTCGCCCACCGACTGCATCGAGGTGCCGAGCACGCCCTTGGTCCCGGGGAACTTCTCGAACGCCCAGCGGGGCACCTTGGTGACCACATAGTCGATGACGGGTTCGAAGCTCGCGGGGGTCTTCTTCGTGATGTCGTTCGGGATCTCGTCGAGCGTGTAGCCAACCGCGAGACGGGCGGCGATCTTGGCGATCGGGAACCCAGTGGCCTTGGACGCCAGCGCGCTGCTACGAGACACGCGCGGGTTCATCTCGATGATGACCATGTCGCCGTTCATCGGGTTGAGAGCAAACTGCACGTTCGATCCGCCGGTCTCGACACCGACACGGCGGATACACGCGAACGCGGCGTCGCGCATGGCTTGGTACTCCACGTCGCTCAAGGTCTGCGCAGGAGCGACAGTGATCGAGTCGCCTGTATGGACGCCCATCGGATCGAGGTTCTCGATCGAGCAGACGACGACGCAGTTGTCGGCGCGGTCGCGCATGACCTCGAGCTCGAACTCTTTCCATCCGGCGATCGACCGCTCGAGCAGGATCTCGCTGATCGGACTGGCCTCGAGTCCGTTGCGGGCCGCCTGTTCAAGCTCCTCGGGCGTCGTCGCGATGCCGGTGCCCTTGCCGCCGAGGATGAAGGCCGGTCGGATGACCACCGGTAGCCCAACGCGGGCGACGACCTCGCGCGCCTCCTCCATGGTGTGCGCGATGCCGGACGCGGGCACGGACAAACCGATTTCCTGCATTGCCATCTTGAACTGCTCGCGATCCTCAGCGGTGGCGATTGCAGTGGCGTTGGCTCCGATCATCTCGGGCCGGCCGGGTACGCCGATGACCTGACGTTCGTACAACGCCATCGCCAAGTTCAGCGCCGTTTGGCCGCCGAGCGTCGGAAGCACGGCATCGGGCTGCTCACGCTCGATGATCTGCGTGAGGATGTCGACGTCGAGAGGCTCGATGTACGTGGCGTCGGCGAACTCGGGGTCGGTCATGATCGTCGCCGGATTCGAGTTGGCGAGGATGACGCGATACCCCTCTTGGCGGAGCACACGACACGCCTGTGTGCCGGAGTAGTCGAACTCGCACGCCTGCCCGATCACGATCGGTCCGGAGCCGATCAGCAGGATCGACTCGAGGTCGTCCCTACGAGGCATTGCGAGCCCCCATCAGCTCGACGAACATGCCGAACAGGTACGAGGCATCGTGGGGCCCCGGTCCGGCCTCGGGATGGTGTTGGACACTGAACGCGGGAGCATCGAGGACACGCAAACCTTCGCAGACCCCGTCGTTCAGGTTCACATGGGTCATCTCCGCCTTGCCGGCGAGCGAGTCGGCAACCACCGCGAAGTTGTGGTTCTGACTCGTGATCTCGACCGCGCCGGTGGCGATCCGCCGGACCGGATGGTTGCCGCCGTGATGGCCGAACGGCAGTTTCTCGGTGTGCGCGCCGATGGCGAGCGAGAGGAGTTGGTGACCAAGACAGATCCCGAAGACGGGTACGGCGCCCAGTAGGCCTTTGATCGCGTCTACGGCATAGGGAACCTGTTCCGGATCGCCTGGGCCGTTTGACAGGAACACCCCTTGCGGATCGCGTGCCAGCACATCGGCCGCGGACGTCGACGCGGGCACGACTTCAACTGTCGCCATCGTTCCGAGGTGACGAAGGATCGTGCGCTTGATGCCGAAGTCGTAGGCAACGACACGCAGCGGACCGTCGCCCACGGTGTAGGGCTGCTCGGTTGTGACGGTCGCGACCAGGTCGCCTCCTGCCGTACCAGGTTCCGCCGTCGCCGCGGCTTTGAGGGTGGTTTCGTCGGCCGTGCCGAACGCGCCGGCCATGGCCCCGGCGTCACGGATGTGGCGCGTGAGCCGGCGGGTGTCGACCCCCGCGATGCCGGCCAGGCCGTGTGCTTGCATGAACGCCTCGAGATCGCCGTCTGCGCGCCAGTTGCTGCGGCGCCGTGCGAGGTCGCGCACGATCACGCCGCGGCAGAACGGACGGCTGCTCTCGCGATCGGTGTCGTTCACCCCGTAGTTGCCGATGTGGGGATACGTGAACGTGATGATCTGGCCCGCGTACGACGGGTCGGTGATCACCTCCTGGTATCCGGTCAGCACCGTGTTGAACACGACCTCCCCCGCGCTGACGCCGTTCGCGGGTTGCGCACCGATGGCCTCGCCTTCGAACGTCGTGCCGTCGGCGAGCACGAGTCCTGCTTCCTTCATCGGGTGGCCTCGCCGTCGAGCACCACCGGCTCGCCCCACAGGATCGTGTGCCGCACGCGGCCGGTGAGCGTGCGTCCCGTGTACGGCGTGTTGCGACTGCGGCTCGCCAGCTTCAACGGATCGACCGTCCAGGTCGCGGTCGGATCGAGCACACAGAGATTGGCCGGGCGCCCTTGTTCGATCGAGCCACCATGGACGTCACTCAGACCGGCGATGAGGGCTGGACGCCACGAGAGCAGCGCGAGGATCTCCGCGAGTGCGAGGTCCAGTTCGGTGATCGCCAACGCGAGAGCGGTCTCCAGGCCGAGCATCCCCGGTGGGGCCTCGTCGAAGGTCTGCTCCTTGAACTCCTGCGCGTGCGGGGCGTGGTCGGTGGCGATGGCATCGAGCGCTCCGTCCGACAGTCCGGCCTTCACTGCGGCAACATCGGCGGCAGTGCGCAGCGGTGGGTTCACCTTGAAGACCGGGTCGTACGTGGCGCAGCACTCGTCGGTGAGCGTGAAGTGATGCGGCGCCGCTTCGGCCGTGATCGCCAGGCCGCCCGCCTTGGCCGCCCGCACCATTGCGATCGCACCGTCGGTGGAGAGATGTTGAAAGTGGAGCCGGGCACCGGTGAGACGGGCGAGCGCGATGTCGCGCATCACCATCAGTTCCTCGGCCTCCGACGGGATACCGGGAATGCCGAGCCGGCTCGACCATTCCCCCTCATGCATGTGCCCACCGGCGGAGAGCGAGTCGTCTTCGCAGTGCTGCGCCAGCGTGACGCCCAGCCCCGACGAGTACTCCAACGCACGACGCATCAGCCGGTTGTCCTGCACGCCGTTGCCGTCGTCGGTGAAGAGGCGCACGCCGAGCGCCGCCATCTCCGCCATCGGCGCGAGTTGTTCACCGGCGCGCCCGACCGTGATCGCACCCGAGACGTGGACATCGCAGAGCGCTTTGCGCCCGAGTTCGAGCACATCACGCACCACGGCCGCGGAGTCGATGGCCGGCTCGGTGTTGGGCATGGCGACGACGGCGGTGAACCCGCCGAGTGCGGCGGCGCGCGACCCGGTCTCGACGGTCTCGGACTCCTCTCGTCCTGGTTCGCGCAAGTGCGTGTGGAGATCAACGAGTCCGGGAGCCACGACGCAGCCGCCCGCGTCGATGACCCGCGCGCCTGAGAGGTCGGTGCCGACCGCGGCGATCCGGCCGTCGTCGTCGATGAGCTGAACCAGCTGTTCGGGGAGCTGTTCAGGGACAACC